>NZ_CAWMYC010000155.1:0-43570 GCF_963872035.1 Scytonema sp. HK-05 | reverse complement strand
TAGACGCTCCGTCGGCGATCGCACGGGCGTTGCCACAACCCTCAATAACATCGGTCGAGTCTACGACGATTTAGGACAAAAGCAGAAAGCACTAGAGTTCTACAACCAATCTCTGCCCCTAAGACGCTCCGTCGGCGATCGCTCAGGCGAAGCGATTACTTTAGGTAATATTGGTGGATTGTACCGGGATATAAATCGACCTACTGATGCCATCTCAAATTTAGAGCAATCTCTCAAAATTATCTTGGAAATGCGCCAAGGTTTACAGCGGCAAAATCGTCAAAAGTTTCTTGAGGTTAACGATTGGAGTGCATATCTCGTCGATGTCCTTATCGAGCAGAAACAATATGATAAAGCTTTTGAATGGGTGAACTTATTCACCACGGCTGAGTTAGCTGATTACACTCGCTTGATTAACGCCAAAGTTACCAACTTACAAGCACAGCTAACTCTTTCCAAGTGGAAGAGGCAAAATCAACAACTCGAAGCTTTGCGACAGCAACTACAAGATAAGTTTTCTGAGGAATTATCTAAACAAGTTCGGGAATTAGAAACGCAGGTTTACAAAGATGCTGAACGTATTTCCCAGAATTTTCCTGAAGTGGCAGAACTGTTTGAAACCACACCCCCAGATATTGAAAAGCTGAAATCTTCTATCCCAACAGGGACGGTTGTTGTTCAACCCGTCGTACTAACCGATTCCATCGCCATTTTTGTTTTAACCAAAGACCGTTTAAATGTCGTTAAAAGACCGATTCCCAGTGATTTTAATCAACTCCTCACGCAGTACCTCAAACAGGTACAAAATGAGGGTGATGATAGCTACATCGAAACTGGTAGCAGCCCACTGTACGATATCCTCATTCGTCCTGTGGAGAAAGAAATTCAGGCTTTGTCCCCCAAAGAGCTAAGTATTATCACGAGTGGGAAACTCCGCTACCTTCCTTTTGAAACTCTTTTTGACAAGGAAAAAAAGGAATTCTTAATCAAGAAATATCCCGTTAACTATCTTACCCGCATTTCTACTCGTTCTTTAGAACCACCGACAGCACAGAAGCTTGTACGCCAACAACAAACTGTCTTAGCATTTGGTAATCCCGTACCTCATGATCCACAAAATTTACCAGGCGCAGAGGAAGAAGTTAAAAATATCACCCAACTATTTCCATCAAGTCAAGCTTACCTCGGCAACGACGCCACCTTGAACAACTTCAAAACTTACGCCTCCCGCTTTCCCTTGGTGCATTTAGCAACTCACGGTTGCTTCCAAGAGGAAGATTGTAAAAAGTTGAACTTAAAAAAGAATACATTACTGTTTGCTGACACTCAATTTGATATTGCTGATGCTGCTCGTTTGGGGTTACAAGGTACGCAACTGCTGACTCTTAGCGCTTGTCAAACGGCTCAAGCAACCAATTCTTCTGGAGAGGGAATTGTAGGTGTTGCGTACATATTTGAGCGTGCTGGTGCTAAAGCAGTGATGGCGGGTTTGTGGGCGGTTGATGATAAAGCAACGCAGAGTCTGATGATTGAGTTTTATCAGAACCTCAAGCAGGGTATGAGCAAAGGAGAAGCACTGCAAAAAGCCAAGCTGAAGCAAATTGAGCGTCATCCTTATTATTGGTCGCCTTTTGTCCTGATTGGCGATGCGCGTTGAATAAAGTTGAATAAATTTGACTTTGCATATTATGAAGGGAGAATATAGCGGTTTGCAATTGGGTAAGATACACCGAAGAAATAATGAACCACAGATGGACACAGATGGACACAGATAAATTTGTACTTCATGCATCAGATCCCCGACTTCTTAAAGAAGTCGGGGATCTTATTTTTTCACAAATCATTTAGGAGTGCTATATTCAAATCCTGTGTATTATCGCCATTGTGTTGTCTTTGCAAATGATGTTTCATGTTGTTGACTACACTGAGGAACTGCTGGCAGCGTCAAAAATTTGTTGTGCAGTCAAGTTTAACTCAGGAAATGTTGGTGACTGGATACGCTCATCTCCCCTAAACTGGCTCACTTGGTACTCATCTTCAACTAACCAATAAATAGAGATAGTGGGTTGTTTGGGATTGCCAATTAAATTACGTCCACCAAGAGCAAGATAATCCACAATCCAGTATTCAGGAATGCCAATTCCTTCGTACTCACCATATTTTTTATGGTAATCATCTCGCCAGTTAGTACTAACGACTTCAATCACCAGAGGAATTGATGCACCTTGAGTAACAGTAGATTCCTTTTTCCAAAGTGGTTCCGCTGCCAAATTAGAACGATTTAGTATCAACACATCTGGCGAGTAACCTGATTCGCTCTCAGAGGATGTCTGAGAAGTCAAAAATGTCATGCTGAACGGAGCGACAGCGCAGTGAAGCATCTCACAAATTCACGGTGAATAGGGATTCTTCGCTCCACTTCGTTACACTCAGAATGACAAAATATACCTTATCCAATCTTTTCAGACATCCTCTCAGGTGGTTTGACTAGCGCTGTTTTAGGTATGGAATAGGGAAGCTTTAGTCGTTTAATTTCTACTGCTATTTCTAGGGTTAAAAAACCTATGATGTCTTCATGTCCTCCCAGTGGTTGCGGCTTTTTAACGATGACTCCATCGTGAAGTTCATAACGTCCATCTTCCGGTTTCAAGAGTGCAAACTCTTCAAATGTTACTAGTTTGCGTACAGCTTGAGTCATTTTTCTTTCTCCTCATTTCCTTGTTCTTCTATCCATTTTCCGATAAGGCTTGTGATTAGCAAGAAATCCTGTGTAGGGTGGGCACTGCTAGTCAAGCCATTGCAGTTCTAGAGTATCGGTGGGCAGTGCCCACCACTGTGGATCTTGTCTGTAAATCGTTCACACACTGCCCACCCTACGCTCAGCATAGTGATTAGCAAGAAATCCTGTGTAGGGTGGGCACTGCTACTCAAGCCATTGCAGTTCTAGAGTATCGGTGGGCAGTGCCCACCACTGTGGATCTTGTTTCTAAACGGTTCACACACTGCCCACTCTACGCATAACATAGTCATCAAAATATAATCGTTGGGAGGCAGCAGCCCACTTTTAGGCATTCCTATGCTGAGCATAGGAACCAGAGACAGGTACCCCTCTCCTTAGTAAGGAGAGGGGATGGGGTGAGGTTTGTAGAGCAATTTAGCTTCTATGGGTACAGTCGGCGTGTGCATATCCTGTGAAAATTTGGTTTTTTAAATTCTGGAATCTTGATAAACCGCTTTGTAGTTGTTATTATCAAACAAGATATATAAAATCTATTCCTAAAGACTTATGTTAATCCCCCCTGCGGCTACTTGCCAAAGGGGTATTTTAATGGATACCTGCAAAGGAAGGGCGATTCGCGGTTCATTAGACTTCTCCCCTTTTAGTAAAGCGCTGTCGGTTGCTCAATTTTTTTTAATATCCATATAATCCTAGTAAACACATACTGTTAGCAGTACCCAATGCTGCCATCAACAGAAAGTGCATCCTCCACATAGCACAAATTAAGACAAAAAGCAAGACCTTTTCTTAGTATGCGGGCTCAAAAGTTTAGGGCAACATTGTGTTGCAGTCCTAAAGGAGTACGATGTTAAAGTCAGCGCCATTGACGTTGTGCAGCCCGGAAGTTGGGAAGTTCCAGAAGTACCAAGCTTACTAGAAAAGTTAATCATAGGAGACTGCCGCCAACCAAGTATTTTAGAGCAGGCAGGTATACGTCAGTGTCGTTCAATACTTTTACTGACAAGAAATGAGCGGATGAATATAGAAGCTGCGTTTGCAGCACGGCGTCTTAATCCGCACGTTCGCCTGATTGTACGTTCTAACAAACAAAATTTCAACGAACTGTTGTGCGAAAACCTAGGCAATTTTGTTGCCTTTGAGCCTACCCATCTTTCGGCTCATGCCTTTGCTCTGACAGCCCTCGGTTCTGAAGCTATTGGATATTTCACCTTAGAGGGGCAACTCTTGCGAGTGATAGAGCATCAGGTACAACCAAACGAGCGCTGGTGCGATCGCAAGCCAGTACATAGACTCAATCTAACAACTCGCCGCATTTTGTGTCATACACCTGTTTCATCTGACGCACCTAAACAATTCTATGACTGGGACCCAGAGGCAGAAGTGCAGGCGGGAGACACACTCGTTTACATTGATGTTGCACACGAACTGGATTTATCTGAGCAAGATACAAGCAAATCTCACCACAAAAGGTGGCAGTGGCAACAGTTCGTCCGAAGCATCACACCAAAAAATCTTAAGCAAAAGATAGTGCTATTTTGGCAATCTTACTACCAAAGCCAAAATCAAATCCGGCGAATTGCGACAATCTATGCGATGACTGTAGTCATCCTGTGGCTCGTCGGAATAGTTCTTTACCGCTTGTATTATCCTCACATCACTCTGCAAGAAGCTTTCTATGCCACAGCAGTCTTGCTCTTGGGAGGGTACGGAGATTTATTTGGCGGCGTTGAGTTTGTATCGCAAGCACAACCCTCAGACCATATGCCGTGGTGGTTGCGGTTGTTCAGCCTGGGACTTACGTTGACAGGTCAAGCTTTCGTGGGAGTATTGTATGCACTGCTGACTGATGCTCTTGTCACTTCAAGGTTCCAGTTTTTCAACCCTCATCCTCCCATACCACAATCCAACCATGTGGTGCTTGTTGGCTTAAATCGCCTGGGGCAGAAGGTGGCTACTCTTTTGCAGGAACTCAACCAGCCGTTAGTAGGAATTCATACTACCACTCTCGACGAACGCACTTTACCCGAGATGCCCCTTATTGTTGGCAATGGTATCGAAGCACTTGCTCAGGTGAATCTCTCCTATGCCAAAAGCATCGTTTTAGTCGGGGACGATAACATGGAAAATCTGGAAATTGGTCTGATGGCTCATGCAATCAACCCCACCAGTCGCTTGATTATCCGCTCTCAAGATCGCCAATTTAGTGACAATATAGCTCCTCTGTTTCCCTATGCCAAAGTTCTGTGTGGCGCGGCTTTGTCAGCAGAAGTCTTTGCTTGTGCGGCCTTTGGAGAAAACGTTCTTAGCTTTTTTCACTTGAGCAATCAAATAGTCATGGTGACGGAATACAATATCGAACAGGGCGATACTCTCAATGAATTGCTTCTATCTGAAATAGCCCATGGTTACGGTGTTGTGCCGATTTTGTATCAGAAACGGCAAGAGAATTACTCGTTAATGCCCTGGGATGATGTCAAGCTTTGTGCTGGCGATCGCTTGATTATTTTAGCCACAAGCAGTGCCTTGCAGCGAATTGAATGGGGTGAAATGCTGCCTCGGCTTTTTAAGGTGCAGATTGAAAAAGCTTTGACTAGAAATGCTATTGCTGATGGTGCAGAAGAAATAGCGTTGATTACGGGATGTACTTTCACGACTGCTAGGCAATGGATGAATAATTTGCCTACAGTGTTGCCAACACCACTTTATAAACATCAAGCTCAGCATCTCGTCGGCAAGCTAAAAAAAGTACAAGTTTTGGCAAGTGTCATCTTCATTGGGCAACCATCAAATAGCTAACTTCACATTTTGCACCAGTTGCAGGATTTATAACATTTAAGTGGTTGTGCTGTAGTTATAGCGCTTATCAATTTCCACCCTACACCACAACCAACTTTGGTCGCGCAAAGAATGTTATTGCAGTGATACGACATGCGGTGTTAAAGCCTAATACACCATCGGTGCTTGATTTCGTAGAGCGCGTAAAGCATTCATGCAATATGGACAGTCACAGCCAAATAAGGCGATCGCCTTATCGCTTTCCTCTTCAGTAAAGTTCAACATAGCAATATTTTTGCCTGATGGATCTACTGCATTGACCCTAGATTGAGTTGTCGAGGCAGATGCTTGATTTGTTTGTGTAGCTCGTATACACACAAATTTATTGTAACTAGGATGTGGATGACGTATGCACGCCTCACCGTTTTTCGTGCGGATGACTGGCGAGACAGCATGGGCAGGATTGACCACTCCCAACACAGACATCATAGAGGCAAAAACTGTAGGGCTGGCAAGCAAACTTAGTATCAATTTCCTGTTCATGGGTTCCTTAAAAAAGTACCTGTTGACTCGAATTATCTAATTGCTCTCTACAGAGTAACTGAATTTCTACCCGGAGTAGTTCGCTTGACACTTTTTAACGCACAAAAGTTTCCGTTGCCGCTTAGTTTGATGAAAAAATTAGGGGGGCAAAGCTTATTGACTCAACAAACAAGCTTGTCAAAAAGGAGTTGACAATGCGCGAGCTTTATATTGTTTACCGCTGTAGCTGCTGCATGAGGGCTTGTACCTGTTGATAAGCTTGGGTATTTCCTTGTTCGCGGAAAAGTCTTGCAGCACGCTGTAGATCTTCAACAGCTTGCTTGTTATCTCCTAAAGCATACTGGGTAAGCCCTCGGTTGCTGTAGGCATCAGCTCGGTTAGGATTTCTATTGATAGTTTGGTTAAAATTGACAATCGCTTGCTTGTGATTTCCCAGCTTAAAATTGGCAAGTCCGAGATTGTAATAAGCATCTACAAACTGCGGATCTATTTTTATCGTCTGGTTAAAGTCTGCAATAGCTGCTGGGATATTTCCCAAGTCCGCATAAGCAGTTCCCCGGCTGTTATAAGCGTCTGTATGCTTGGGATTAAGTCTTAGTGCCAGGTTAAAATCTGCAATCGCTGTCTTAGAATCTCCTGATTGCACTCGTGCCAGACCTCGAAGACAATAGCCTTCGTAATATTGCGGATTCAGTCGCACAACCTGGTTAAAATCTTCAATAGCTCCACTGAAGTCGCCTTGTCCTAGCTTTAGCACACCTTGGTTATAATATTCTTGAAAATTAATTTGTTTTATAGGCGTCTGTGATGCCTGTGCATGAGCAACAGCAGGCATTCCTCCAAGTACAGCCGTTATTCCTAATATTGTAAGCGCTTGCTTGATACGTTTCATTGCCTTACCTCCAAAAGCAACCATTCTGCTTACCCTCATTCTAATTAAGAAGTAAAAGACAACCCGTTTGAAAAGGTTTGCACTAGCAACCAAGCATTTAAACCTACAATTACAGTTGCAACTAACCAGGATAAAGTTTTTAGCCATAAAGGATTGACAAATTCACCCATCAAACGACGGTTGCTTGTAAACATCACTAAAGGAACCACCGCGAACGATAGCTGTAAACTCAAAACAACTTGACTGAAAATCAGTAATCCACTGGTGCTGCTTTCACCAAACCAAATAATCGAAATCAACGCTGGAATAATCGCGAGTAACCTAGTTGCTAAGCGCCGCACCCAAGGTTTCAAGTGCAGATTCAGAAATCCTTCCATGACAATTTGTCCTGCTAACGTTGCGGTTATCGTGGAACTTTGTCCGGAAGCGAGTAATGCCAAAGCGAAAATTGCACTCGCTACATTCACACCTAGTAAAGGTGAAAGTAATTTATAAGCATCTTGGATTTCTGCGACATCTTGATGACCAGAAGAATGAAACGTAGCAGCCGAAATAATTAAAATGGCTGAGTTGATAAACAGTGCAAAAAATAAAGCGACTGTTGAATCAATGGTGCTAAATTTAATGGCTTCCCATTTCTTCTTAGGTGTCGGTTCCCAATCCCGTGTCTGTACAATTGATGAATGTAAATATAAATTATGTGGCATCACAGTCGCCCCTAAAATGCCAATGGCAATGTAAAGCATTTCGGGATTCTGCAAGATTTCGATTTTGGGAATATAACCTAATAAAATACTGCCCACATCAGGACGCGAAAAGATAATTTCTGCAGCAAAACAGATTCCTACGGTTGCGACTAACATCAATACCAAAGCTTCTGTATAGCGAAAGCCTTTATTAAGCAGCAACAGCAATACAATAACATCTAGCGCCGTAATGCAGACACCCAAAGCAAGAGGAATACCAAATAGTAATTGTAGGGCGATCGCACTTCCCAGTAATTCTGCTAAATCACAAGCAGCGATCGCTATTTCACAAAGTACCCACAAACAAAAGTTTACACGGGGGCTGAAATACTCTCGGCACGCCTGTGCTAGATCTAATCCCGTCGCCACCCCTAAGCGTACACATAGCGACTGCATCAAAATCGCCATCAAGTTAGAAAGCATAATTACGCTTAGCAGTACATAACCAAATTTAGCTCCACCAGCTAAATCTGTTGCCCAGTTCCCTGGATCTATGTATCCCACAGAAACGAGATATCCTGGTCCGGCATAGGCAAGCATTTTACGCCAAAAGCCGTTGCTGTTAGGGACATAGATGCTGCGGTGAACTTCAGGAAGACTGGGTCTGTGTTCGGGGCGAGTCATTTATTTGATCTCTGAAAACTTTCATATTGTTTTCATAATCTCAGAAAATTTGTCACGAACATCAATCATAAGATGTATATAAAGATATACATACGGAGAGAAACATTATACCGGAACTGGCACAATTGAGACTTTAGTAAATGATATTCGTGCTGTTATTAAGAGTGACTTTGCTTTCCTTTAACCTCCCAGAGACTGAAATCTGAGAAAATCTAAATTTTGTAAATTTTATTTACAATTAGGAGTTGCTCAACTGAAAGAAATACTGAAGTCCTTACTTAACTTTATTTGGGCTGGCTTGTTTGAGATAGGCGGTGGCTATTTGGTCTGGCAATGGTTAAAAGAAGGAAAGCCTATATGGTGGGGAATTGCGGGAGGTATTGGGTTAGCTCTATATGGTATCGTCGCGACTCTCCAGGCTGCAAACTTTGGTAGAGTTTATGCTGCTTACGGCGGCGTATTTATAGCAATGGCAATGCTTTGGGGTTGGAAGGTAGATGGGGTAGCTCCAGACCGCTATGATATACTAGGAGCTTTTTTGGCGTTACTGAGTGTATTGATTATCATGTATGCGCCGAGAACTTGAACTCTCCACGCTTTGAAAAACGTGAATTCTAGACTGTTGTTACGACCTGGGCTAAAAGCCGCACTCGGTAACGTTGTCTTGTGTTTTTTGTAAAACACGTTGACGAGGGTAAGACAGCCCTACCCGCCTCGACCCCAAGGGGCTGTGTGGCACTTTCCTTCCTTCCAACCTTGTTCGCGCAGCGTCTCCGCTACTGAGAAGATTTTACGTGTTGAAGGCAACGATTAAATTCTTCTCAATACAACGCCATATCTTCAGTTCGTGGCTAGGAACGTTTAACCTACGTTTGTTTTTGGAGTTTTTCATCCTGTAAATTCTTGGTTAAGAGCAAATCACGTCCCCAAAACTATGCAGCCATTAAAACAACTAGCCAAGAAACTTAAAAAAGAAACTTACGCCATTTACCTAGCAAGTAAAGACACCAGGATGCCTTGGTATGCAAAGCTATTGGCTGCGATTGTTGTTGCCTATGCTGTCAGTCCCATCGACCTAATTCCAGATTTCGTTCCCATCTTGGGCTATCTCGACGACCTAATCTTAGTCCCGTTGGGAATTTGGCTAGTCCTGAAGATGATTCCCCCATCTGTTTTAGCTGAGTGTCGCCAGAGGGCTGAAGCCACACAGCCTCAGGAGAAGCCCACCAGCCTGGTAGCAGCAGGTGTGATTGTGATTATTTGGGTAATATTGGGGAGTTTAATTGTGCTTTTGCTAAAACACTTCTTGAAACGATAAGCAACAGAGCTCTTTTATCTCACCTGCACTCGTTTGGCTCTGCCCTATGGAGTCGTAATGGGTTTGATTCTTATCCTGTGCGGCTTTACGGTTTACAGGTTAATCGTTCATATTCGTTGGCTAAACCTGGAGCGAGAGATTGGTATTACATCTTCTGAGCAGACACGGATTTTTCATCGTTTCTATAGAGTACAGCAAGACCGTTGCCGGCATAGCGGCGGGTCGGGATTAGGACTAGCAATTGCAAATGCGATCGCCCAAGCGCATCATGGCGACTTGCTTTTAGAGAGCGAATTGGGTAAAGGTAGTATTTTTACCGTTCGACTGCCTTTAGAAAGAGCTTTGTAGCCTCTACAGATTTAACAGTGCAATTAACTAATTGCTTGACTCTAGCATCACTAAGTCAAACTTTAGAAGTCTCAGGGCCGATGACGATTCTTGTAGAGTTTGTTACTCTTAGCCCTGAATCATTGTATCTACTGAGTGACCGTGATGAGTCGTCGAACAGCCCGCTCCTACGCTTTCCTGTCGATTGCCGCTGCAATCGTCACTATTGCCCTGAAGTTTGGGGCTTACCTGCTAACGGGATCAGTGGGGCTGCTTTCAGATGCGATTGAGTCAATTGTAAATCTAGTGGCAGCAGTGGTGGCACTGTGGGCATTGACCTATGCTGCCAAACCAGCCGATGCTGAACACACCTTTGGGCATTCCAAAGCTGAATACTTCTCCAGTGGTGCAGAAGGTGCGTTGATTGTAGTGGCAGCCATTAGCATTGCTTTTGAAGCCTGGGAACGCTTGCTACATCCAGAACCACTAACACAACTTGGACTGGGGTTGGCACTCTCGCTGTTTGCAACAGCAATCAACGGCGTTGTTGCCTTTGTCTTGCTACGGGCGGGACGGCGATTACGTTCTATTACACTTCGGGCTGATGCACACCACTTATTCACGGATGTAGTGACTTCAGGTGGTGTCGTACTTGGAATCTTCCTCGTCAAGGTAACAGGCGCTCTGGTGCTTGATCCAATTGTCGCACTTTTGGTGGCAGCAAATATTGTTTGGACAGGATTTCGTTTGCTGCGGGAAACCGGTAGCGCGTTACTGGATGCAGCTTTACCTAAAGAAGAAATTGACGCAATTCTCCTTATTCTCAACGAGTATAAACGCCAGGACATCCAGTTCCACGCCCTGCGAACCCGCATTGCTGGAACACGCCGCTTTGTTTCCTTCCATGTCCTTGTGCCTGGATCTTGGACAGTCCAGCAAGGACATGATTTGTGCGAAGCGATTGAGCTTGCCATCAGCAGGGCACTGCCTGTAACCCACGTCACAACGCACCTCGAACCTCTGGAAGATCCAGCCTCTTGGGAAGATCAGGAATTGGAGCGTCCGAGCAATCAGCACATCCAAGGATGACCGCATAAGTTGGTTCCCTTGTTGTCAAAATAACATTAGATACCGTGACTTTTCCCAATCACCCAATGACGTTTGAAAAAACGGGCTAAAGCAGACTCTTCCAAAGATAAATATATTGGGCGTCCGTGGGGACAGGTGCGGGGGCTGCGTGTGCGTTGCCATTGATCTAGGAGTGTTTGCATTTCTTGTAAACTCAGGGTTGTACCGTTGCGAATGGCACTACGACAAGCAACGGCGACTTGCGCTGCTTGCAACTCACCTCCCCAACTGAGTTCTAAAATTGCATCGGCACAGTCGTCTCGGTGTTGAAAAAGTGCAGGTACGCTGCGAACTGCCCAAAGTTGTTCGCCAAAGGGTTCTATATCCAAACCAATACGTTGCAGTTGCGAGACTTGAGCCGGAGATAATTGATAAAGAATGACTGGCGGTTCAATTGGAATAATTTTCCAATTCTCGCACAATTGCTCGTACAAAACTCGCTCATGGGCAATGTGCTGTTCTACTAACCACAGTCCACCTGGATGTTCCGCCACGATGTAGGTGTTATTAACTTGAGCAACGGCTTTGAGTTGTAGAGACGTTGGATGCACCGTCTCTCCATCCGTTTTGTCTTCTTCACTGGGAATAGAACGATTGACATTGTATCCGCCTTTTTCTTCTGCGGCTTTGAGTAATTTACCAACTCGGGTTGTGTGAACAGCTTCTTTAACAGACGTAGAATTAATGCGGAGTGCTTGGGCGATCGCCCCACTAATTTGTTCTTGCCAATGACTCAGTTGGTTGAGATAAATTTCTGATTTTGCTGGGTTGCGGTTCCAGTTGATATGTTCCGGAGAAATGAATAAATGCAGGAAACAAACTGGATAGCGATCGCGCGGTAATGTCCTATGAAATGCTGACAGGATAGTTTGCTCTAATTCCGACGACTTCACCATCCGTCCGTTCACAGCAACTCGCACCCAGTCTGGACGATGGCGATGACACCGATCAGGTAATCCTACAACCAAATGTAGTCCTGAGTTCTCAGTTCTCAGTCTTGAATTCTCACTCGTGAGTCTTGAATTCTCGCTTGTGAGTTTTGAGTTGTGAGTTGTCAGTTGTAGAGACGCGCCACCTCTCGTCTCTAGATTTCTCAGTTCTGAGTTCTGAGTCCTGAGTTCTGAGTTCTCAGGATTGGGTATTTCTAATTTCAACTCCTGTAAATCAGCTTCTTTGACTTGATGTAGAATCTGGGGCAGCAGTTGTCCTATCGCGGCGGAGGGACAAAGGGTGAACCACTCTTTGTCATTTTGCCAAACTTGCCAGGTAACATGAGGATGACACAAAGCGATTTGATGAATTGTTGCTTGCACTGCTTTCATTTGCTGTGCTAATGTTGGCAACGCCTGACGACGAGGTAAACAATTACCAAAGAGATTAGAGACACTCACCACTGTACCAGGAGCGATCGCAGCAACTTCTACGTACAATGCTTCCCCAGCATAGCCATACACAACCCGCCAGCCACAATCTCCACCTCTTGGACGACTCAATATTTCTAAATCTGCCAGAGTCGTCAAACTATGCAACGCCTCTCCACGAAACCCCAAACTCGTAATTTTCCACAAATCTGCACAATTGCGAATTTTACTGGTACTGTGTGCTGTTGCTGATTTGTGCAAGTCATCTAAAGTCATTCCGCAGCCATTATCTGCTACGCGCACACGCCATTGTTGCGGCCATAAGGACACTACAATCCGTGTCGCACCTGCATCTAGGGAATTTTCGACCAATTCCCGTACGACAGAAGCAAAACAGTCGATGACCTCTCCGGCTGTAATGAGATGTACGACTTCTGCTGGTAAAGCTTGAATAGTTGACATCAGAAACTACAGTGTAGAGGACGAGTCAACTCCTGTGATGACCAGAGCGAATTGTACTACAACGTTTTTGTAAAAATTTGTCCTGTTTAATAAGACTTAACTTATAGCGGTAAGAACCCGGAGTAAGGTACACAAAGAAATAATGAACCACAGATGGACACTCATGGAACACAGATGTAGACAAAGGAGGCGGCTTAAGGGAGGGTACACAGATAAATAATTACTTCATTCAAATGAAAAGCACTATAAGTTATTGAAGCTTACAGCAGTTTTTACCCCACCCGCCCTATCGGCACCCTCCCCGATTCATGGGGAGGGTTGGGGCAGGGTAATTTTCTTTACAAATGTTCATCCGGACATGAGACTACTCAGTACTTAAGACCGTTTTTGCT
The DNA here is from genome assembly GCF_963872035.1 of Scytonema sp. HK-05. NCBI lineage: Bacteria > Bacillati > Cyanobacteriota > Cyanophyceae > Nostocales > Scytonemataceae > Scytonema > Scytonema sp. HK-05. Next base: position 30,262 of record NZ_CAWMYC010000155.1, on the reverse strand, counting down.
GACATCTGACAGCCAGTCAAACGCCTGTGGCAGTTTACGACTCCATGATGGCTAAAGCTTTAGCCGGTTCAGTGTTCAGCAACCCATTGAGTAAGGATACTGGACGCTGGCTGTAGGGCCAAGCAAAAGCATGACGGAATGCTGCATCCTGACAAGCTTGTAACTGTTGAAAGTTGATAATGTCATAAGTCAAGAGATTTTCATACTCAAACGGCAGACGCACATTGTGCAACCCGGCGTTATCAGTACAAATAGCGATGTCCACTCCGGCATCAAAACATCGGTCAAACACTAACTTGAGTTGACGTATGTCTTCCAAAGTCCCAGTTTTCAAGTAGGTTGTGGGGCAAACCTCCAAACACTGACCGCGCGTTGCCACCTCTTTAAGTAACTCAGGATACAGCAGGGGAATTTGAATGCCGTGACCAATCCGCATCAGATAAGGTAAAAGTTGGGGATAACATCCAGCAGTCGTTTCATAAAGATGACCTGTGGTGTTAATTCCAAGCGATCGCGCATAATCATACAAACTAATCCATTCCTCCATGCGATCGGCATAGTAGCTGTCTCCCCCAGCCACGTCTATACCACAAACATACTGCTTGTTCTGTGCTGCCAAATCAATAATCGCCTTATTTACCTCAAACGGTAGGCGTGTGTGCATACAGAGAATTTGGCTGGTGACTATTGGATATTCCGATATTTGGCTGGCTTTGCCCACAACTTCCACAATTTCCGCCATCTTGTCAATTCTCTCTGATTGACTCAGATGGTCTGGCGTGCGCAAATAAGGGGTGTAGCGCAGTTCTAGATAAGCCAAATTTTCAAAAATGTAAGCACCCCTAAGCAAGCGGTAGATAAAGTAAGGCAAAGTCTCCACAGTTTGCACGCTTTCTACCAAGGTGTGCAACTCCAGATACTCATCTAGAGTATTGCGTGGGCGCGTGTAAAACTCTTCAAACTCTGAATACTCAGCAAACCGGGAAATCATAAGAGACGAGTTGCGCTCGAAGTATCGCCACAATACACGAGGGACAACCGAACCGCCTAGATGCCTATGTAATTCTGCATATAAAGCCATAGTAGTCTTTTAACAACCGAAAAATTGTAATTATTATTAACAGTAACAAATAAAAAAACAGGTCATGAGATAAGACGTTGTTATCTTTTTTGTTGAATTTTTTCCTCCCATACATTGACATAGGCAAACAAATATGCTCATAATAATAATTTGTGGAAACTTTAGCTCTTTAATAAAAACTTGGCTAACGTCATTGTTATAGGTGCCCAGTGGGGCGATGAAGGAAAAGGTAAAATAACAGACTTGCTCAGCCGCTCCGCAGATGTTGTCGTACGTTACCAAGGGGGCGTCAATGCTGGACATACAATTGTAGTCAAGGGTCAAACCTTCAAGCTGCACTTGATTCCCTCTGGTATTTTGTATCCAAATACCGACTGCATTATCGGCTGTGGGACAGTCATAGATCCACAGGTTTTGATAGCAGAACTTGACCAACTAGAAGCACTTGGTGTTTCCACTCGCCATCTGCTAATTTCTGAGACAGCTCATATCACGATGCCTTACCACCGATTGATTGACTCGGCATCGGAGGAGCGAAGGGGTAGCCATAAAATTGGCACTACCGGTCGAGGGATTGGTCCAACTTATGCTGATAAATCAGAGCGGACTGGTATCAGGGTTTTAGATTTGATGGACCCTGAAGGACTGCGCGAACAGCTCGAGTGGACGATTAATTATAAAAACGTCATTCTGGAAAAGCTTTATAATATACCGCCGTTAGACCCGCAACAGGTGATTGACGAGTACTTGGGGTATGCAGAACGCCTGCGACCGCACGTCGTCGATACTTCTCTAAAAATATACGACGCGGTTCAAAGGCGGCGCAATATTTTGTTTGAAGGAGCGCAAGGTACGCTCTTGGACTTGGATCATGGGACATACCCTTATGTTACCTCCTCTAACCCAGTGGCGGGGGGAGCTTGTGTTGGGACGGGGCTAGGACCAACAATGATTGACCGAGTGATTGGGGTAGCGAAAGCTTACACCACTCGGGTAGGCGAAGGACCTTTCCCCACAGAAATAGATGGGGAATTGGGAGAATTATTATGCTCCCTTGGTGCGGAATTTGGCACAACCACCGGACGTAAGAGACGTTGTGGTTGGTTTGATGCGGTTATTGGTCGCTATGCCGTCCGCGTTAATGGTATGGACTGTTTGGCAATTACCAAACTCGATGTCCTCGACGAACTGGAGGAAATCAAAGTTTGTGTGGCTTATGAGATAGATGGGGAACGCAGTGAACACTTTCCTCGCAGCGCCCGTCAATTTGCTCAGTGTCGCCCCATCTACAAAACCTTGCCAGGATGGCGTACCTCAACCAGTCACTGCCGCTCCCTAGAAGAATTGCCAAGGCAAGCGCTAGACTACTTAAAATTCTTGGCAGAATTGATAGAAGTGCCGATCGCAATTGTCTCCTTAGGAGCGAGCCGCGATCAAACTATCATTGTAGAAGACCCGATCCACGGTCCGAAACGTGCTTTGTTGCACCCTGACGGCACGCCCGCTTCATTGCTGAGTGCGTAGGGGTGTAAGGCATTGTGCCTATACGAGCGTGATAGTATCAAAATCCGCCACTTGCTTCAACGGGGGAAACCCCCGCAACGCAGTGGCTCAAAAATCCAAAATCTAAAATCTAAAATCCTAACATGGAGTTAACAGTCGAATCTCAAAAGCGGCCAGAAGGCAGCAAGCCCAATGCTTTGCGCCGTTCTGGAAAAATCCCCGCGAATTTGTACGGTCATAAAGGTACCGAGTCAATTGCTATCGTCCTTGATGCTAAAGTCGTTGACCGCCTGCTCACTAAGGGTTCGATTAACAACACTTTGATTGACCTCAACATTACTGATATTCCTTGGCGTGGAAAAACCTTGCTACGGGAAGTTCAATCTCATCCAGCAAAACGTACGCCTTACCACCTGAGCTTTTTTGCTGTCGCAGGTCACGGTGACACGGATATTGAAGTACGTCTCAGTTTTGTGGGAGAACCAGTCGGTGTGAAGCAAGATGGTGGTGTATTAGACACGCACCTTACACTCTTGCCGCTGCGTTGTGCACCAGAAAACATTCCTGCAGTGATTGAAGTTGATATCTCTAATCTGAACATCGGAGATAGTTTGACTGTTGAGCAACTCTCCTTGCCTGAGGGTGCTAAATATTTGGGTGAACCAGGGCAATCTGTTCTGATTGTGTTGCCTCCACAAGGAAGTTCTGATACAGAAACAGAATCTGTGACCTGAGATACCTAAAGTTTGTTATAGTTACCGTTGAAACCAGGGGGCATACCTCTGGTTTTTTGTTGTTTGAACCGCCAAGTCGCCAAGGACGCCAAGAGAAGATGACAGAAGTTTCGATTCCGGCTTTAATTGAGCAAATGTTGCAGCCTGGGTTTTATCCGCATCCGGTGAAGGAACCGATTCAATTGGTTCAGACGCATATTTCTTATGTGCTGTTAACTGGGGATTATGCTTATAAAGTGAAAAAGCCTATGAATTTTGGCTTTTTGGATTTTTCGACTTTAGAGAAGCGGGGACATTTTTGTCAGGAAGAGTTACGTTTAAATCAGCGCGGAGCTGCGGAATTGTATTTGGAGGTGTTTCCTATAACTTTGGTGGGGGAGCAGTACCAACTAGGGGGAACAGGAGAAGCTGTGGAATATGTGCTGAAAATGCTTCAGTTTCCCACAGAAGCGCTGTTTAGCAAAATGTTTGAGCAGGGTCAGTTAAATGAAGCACTTGTAGAAGAGTTGGGACGGGTGGTAGCTGAATATCATGACACTAAAACTGTGACGAATGATTACATTCGCTCTTTTGGTGAGGTGGAGCAAGTTCGGGAGGCTTTTGACGAGAATTACGAGCAAACGCAAAAGTATATCGGTGGTCCCCAGACACAGCAGCAGTTTGAGGAGACAAAGGAGTATACAGATAAGTTTTTTGCCGAACGCCGCGAACTCTTTAACAGCAGAATTCAAAAGAATTATGTTCGAGAGTGTCACGGGGATTTGCACCTGGGAAATATTTGTTTGTGGAAAGATAAAATTTGGCTGTTTGACTGTATTGAGTTTAATGAGCCGTTTCGCTTTGTCGATACAATGTTTGACGTTGCTTATGCTGTGATGGATTTGGAAGGTCAGCAGCGTCCTGATTTGAGTAATGCTTATTTGAATACTTACGTTGAGGTGACTGGGGATTGGGAAGGGTTACAGGTGTTGCCCATTTATTTAAGCCGACAATCGTATGTCAGGGCAAAGGTGACTTCATTCTTGTTAGATGACCCGAGTGTCCCCTCTTCGGTGAAGGAGGAGGTCGCAAAAAAAGCAGCGAATTATTACAAGCTTGCTTGGGAATACACAAAACCCCGTCAAGGACGGCTGATTTTGATGTCGGGTGTATCGGGTTCTGGTAAAAGTACGACAGCACGGTATTTAGCTCGTCAATTGGGGGCAATTCAAATTCGTTCGGATGCGGTGCGAAAACATCTGGCGGGAATTGGGTTGTTGGAACGCGGTGGTGATGATTTGTACACAGCCGAGATGACTCAAAAAACTTATGCACGGCTGTTGGAATTGGGAATTTTGTTGGCAAGTCAAGGATATTCGGTGATTTTGGATGCTAAGTATGACCGACAGCAGTTGCGTGAGGAGGCGATCGCCTCAGCTCAAGAGCATCAACTTCCTTTGCAAATTATCTCCTGCACAGCACCGTTAGAAGTTTTGCAACAGCGACTCGATGACCGTACTGGTGATATTGCTGATGCGACTGCTAATTTATTAAAATCTCAGATCGAGCAAGCTGAACCTTTGAGTGAAAAAGAAAAACCACTCGCTAAAATTTTGGATACGACTCAATCAATAGAGGCACAATTAAAGAATGTAATTCAGCAATAGGCTTACCTTATGGCACCACCAAAGCTGACCTTCTCACCAAACTTCGTAACGCAAATCCTACTTGGGTTATTTTTCACACTCATATTTATAGCGACAGGCTACAACCCAGCCCTCAGTATTTTTCTGGGCGTCTTGGGTGGTTTAGCCTTAGGCTTGATAACGACATCAACCAAAAGTGGTCCCCGGGCTTCAACAGTAGCTACCTCTGAAGGCGTTGATGCAGGCTTGAAGTATTGGTTATTTTTCTTACTCGGCTTTGTGTTCGTGGGGTATAAACCACCGATGGGTATCTTTCTGGGTGCGATCGCTGGTATAGGCGGAGGGTGGATTATTGCTTGGTGGCAAAGTAAGGAAGAATCAAGAACTCAGCTCCCACAAGAAGAGTTAGAAGAGGGCGATACTGAAATTGCCAGTGAAAAACAACTAACCAGAGGACGTCAAGTCAGGAAAACCACTCGCCGTTTCCGTCGCCGCCCTGGAAGTATTAATTTCCGGTTTTGGGAAAGGTAGCCAAATAGAGAGATGAGGGAGATAAGGGAGATAAGGCGGTTTCTGAGAAAGAATTTACCACTTAAAGCGAGGCATCCCGCTAACCCACAGGAAGTTCAGCCAACCTCCCCGGTAATTTGTTTCCTGAAAATCACCAAAGGGAGAGTAGACATTGTTTATTTACTTCTGTGTAATTATCGTCCTCATCCCCCTCATCGTCCTCATTTTCCTCATCCCCATCATGTCAACTGAGAAATTTGCCAAATGTTTTTCTATCTCTCCAAGTTGCTACCACTGTTTTTCTATCCCCTAGGACTGGCTTGCTTATGCTTGCTGGTAGCACTTTTTATGTTATGGAAACGACCACGCACTGCGGCGCTAGCAATTGCGCTGGCGCTGATTTTATTGTTATCTAGCAGTAATGCCTGGGTTTCTCGCTTGCTTGTGCAATCTCTGGAATGGCAAAATCTTCCACCTGTTGAAATACCAACGGCAGAAGCTATTGTCGTTTTGGGTGGTGCTACCAGATCAGCTGTGCCGCCACGACCTACTGTAGATTTAAATGAAGCAGGCGATCGCGTCATTTACGCTGGTCAACTCTACCGCGAAAAAAAAGCTCCTGTGATCATTCTCAGTGGTGGTCGGATTAATTGGAAGGGAAGCGGTTCACCAGAATCGGCGGATATGGCTACTATCCTCACCTCTATTGGTATACCAGAAGCAGCAATTGTACAGGAACCTGATTCCCTCAACACTTATCAAAATGCGGTGAATGTCAAGAAAATTTTGGTGTCTCGCGGGATTCGCCGCGTTTTACTGGTGACTTCGGCAATTCATATGCCGCGATCGCTTCTCATTTTCCGTCGTCAAGGTATTGATGCCATTCCCACACCAACTGACTTTCTCATTAGTGAGGGTGATTTGGAAGAACTAACCAGCACCCCAAAGGCGGCGTTACTGAATGTGTTACCTGATGTTGACAACCTAAATTTATTTACCGCTGCTTTGAAAGAATACGTTGGTATTCTCGCCTATCGCTTGCGCGGATGGCTGTGAAAGCGAGTTATGACTTAGTAGCTATTGAGTACGTAATAATAAATAAAGATTTGTACAACAACTCCCCATTTTTTACTCTTATCTTTTTGCTCAATTAGGATTATGTCTCAAGAGTTACCGCTTATTATACCTGCCCCTCAACCGCAAGTTGAGGACACATTTGCCTCTTACCAAACAACTCACCAGTTCTATTACGAAGTTCAGGCGCGGTCAGAGCTGAAAAGACATTGTGAATGGTATTATACTACAGCAGAGAACCACCGTCAAGAGCTAGAAAGAATGCGCGGCGAACTAAATATAATGCAGTGGTTTCGCCGCAAATGACTGATTTAGAGGGTTTCTAATTCATTTTCACGCAAGTGTGCCTTGAATTTTTTACTAAACTGAACTTGAATCGGCAAGTTAGCGCTGACAGGTCTACCTTGCCATTGATTGATAATACCTACCACGTCACCTTCTGTGCCTTTGAGGTCAAAAGCTTTCCCGCGATGCTCAGGATGATGGTAAACTATGACGGATTCTTTAACGCGGACGCGATCGCCAATTTTCATATTAGTATTTACACCTAGCTTTTCCACAACTGTCTCCACAGCCATCCCTCTCTAAACTTGCTTTTTTGAAAAATAGACTGCTTGCTAAAGTTACCGTTAAATCATAGCCAGTACAGATGCGCTGTTGGGCGTTCCTGTAGCTGCTAGAGAAACAAAGCTCCCAAGTTCCCGCTTGTTGGGAAACCCCAACGGGAGAGCCAGTTGCCGTGAGAGCGGGAAACCCTCCTGGATCACTGGTCTCACCGCCTGTAGGACTTCTCTCTGCCTGTGCAGGCTTTATGATTTAATGATCAGCCTTCGTCCTTACTCCTTTGTTCTGCCAATCAACGAAGAGACGAACAGGGGTAGGGCAACATGAGAGCCGCCTCGTATTTGGGCAAGAGGTCTAGTTCTTATTATCTTCACTCTAGGATGCTCCCAAGGTCAACTGCTTACAGAGGAAGTTGCTCAAGCTGGAATGGTAGAGACTGTAGTGGATTTCTCTATCGATTTGGTGTTGTATGAAAAATATATGTCAATTTTCCAGGACTTGTTCCACAATTTAAATAGACCACATTGTAATGAAAGTGCATACTACGTCTCTACAGGGATTTCAATTTTAGGTATGTGGTTCATTGACTTGAAAACTGAAGATTTTGCCTGTAGAAATTCGAGGCAAATTTATTTCTTCTCTTCTTCGCCCTCTGGCTTAGTATATTTACAGAAAACATTCAGCCCAATTTTTAAAATATATAAAACGATAATTGTGGCGATCGCCCCATCAATAGGTATCCCATTTAAGGCTGCAACTGTCACCAATGAGCCGATAATACTGTTGAGTAAAGAAGCGCTACCAGGATTATTCGTGTATTCCTTGGGTTTACCGCGTAAACCTTCATCACCGCAGATTTCAGCGCGGATTTCATCAAGTACAAGTTGCAATAGAGATTTGCCCTTGCCGTATTCTTGAATGCCGAATTGTTCTTGCCAGAGAATGTCAAAACTAGCTTCTAAATTACCGTTGTTTTGTTCTAGGGTGGAAAGTGCTTTTTGTGCAGGTTCGTCTTTGAGAAGTTGTTGGATTTCTTGAATTTCAGAAGCGGTTAATTGAGTGTTCATAAATATATTTTTTAGCCAAATAATCTATCAAAGATTTGTTAATTCTTGAATTAACTGTTCAGGAGTCATAATTCGTGGAATCGTTACCGGAAAATCGACTGGGTTGCGAGTAATAATAGCATCTAAGCGATTAAGAACCGCAGTGCTGTATTGAATAGCGTCTTCAAAATCTTTAAAGTTGCTAGTTAGTGCCATTGAGATGACTGCTTGGTCTACTGTAGCGACTTGGCAGAAAGTTACAATTCCCTTTAAAAGGGATAAAGCAGATGCGCGACCTTTATCTTTGCGGATAATATAATAAAGGTCACTAAAAGTAGAAGCAGAAATGTAACCTTCTATTTGTTTTTGATAAATCAACGATAATACTTGTACGCTGTTACTGTAAAAGGGATGTCGTTCCAGAGCAAAATCAAGAATTATATTAGTGTCTAGCAAGACCTTCACAGATTATGTTTCTCCTTCAAATATTCCCATTTTGCTTGCTCAGGGTCAAAGTCTGAAGGAGTTGGTTCTGTGCTTTCTAACCATTCTTTCAAAATGGGGATAGAGCATTCTACAACTCTTTTTGGCTTTGCAGGCTGTGGTTGAGTTTGAGTTTCTGTAAAAGTTTCTACAGATGGTTCTGATTGCAAAATAATGACTTCCACTTTTCCAGGAGCAATATTAAGAGGTTCGTCAATAATTAAGTGACCTGATTCATCAACTGTTGCATTCAGCTTATAAGCTTGCATACTTTTGCTCCTTTTTGTTTCTAGAATATAGCCGTTCGGGAGTTGAGTGCAATACATCAAGTTAGGAGAACCACAGATGGACACAGATAAATAATTACTTCATCCAAACGAGAAGCGCTATAAAACACGGCTGTTGTAAACGTCGCGATGGGCTACGCCCCAACCTAGGCGATCGCATTCCCTCATCGTTTTATTGTTGGGATGGCGATCGCACTCACGAATCATCTGGTTGTCGTTACTTCCAGAGTTGCTGTCGTCACTCCCGAAGTTGCTGTCGTTACTCCCGGAGTTGTTGTCGTTACTCCCGAAGTTGTTGTCCTTACTTCCTGAGTTGCTGTCGTTACTCCCGAAGTTGTTGTTCTTACTTCCGAAGTTGTTGTCGTTGAGACCGCTTATGCATTCGTAACCATAGGATAAATAAAACTTATAACTTATCCCACATTGGGAATAAATCTTCCGCTTGGCACAGGTGCAGCTACACAGGCTAAACCTGCTTGCGCGGGTTTAATAACTTTGATTTTGCTGGAGTCCGCGTAGCGCTTATTCTAATCGCCAGGGCATTTTGTTCTACGACTAACTAATTTTCCTAAAATTAAGGTAGAAAAGCAAAAATCAACCAAAAAAATGTTGACAAACTATATTCAAGCAGCTTTGCACCAGGCTACTTATGAACTTTTAGATGACGGCACTTTTTATGCAGAAGTCCCTGGACTGCAAGGACTATACGCCAATGCTCCCACACTTGAAGGCTGCTGAGAAGAGTTGAAAGATTCTTTGGAAGAGTGGATTGTATTAGGATTACAGTTAGGGCATAGTTTACCTGTATTAGATGGAATTTCCCTTTCTTTTAAGAAGGATGTGGCTTAATGCCTTCTTTTGGAGCAATGAATCGAAGGGATTTGATTTATTATTTGAAAGCGCACTCCTCACCCGTCACACTATGCGCCCAAGTTCAACTGCTTCCAGAGGAAGTTGCGAAAGCTGAAATGATAGAGACTGTAGTGAATTTTTCTATCGATTTGCTGGAGTGTCAAAAACTCAAGCCAATTTTCCAGAGTTTCTTCCACATCATACTCATCAGCATCAATCATATGGGCAAACTGCTGTAAGCAACGCTCCGCTTCTGCTGATACTGCAGATCCGTCGGTTTTCGGAACGGCGTTTGTGGTAGATGTGCCCAAGGCATACCCGGAGGGTGAGGAAAATTGCACTAAGACTTTCAGCACCGATAATTTCCATTCTCTCTCTTGGCTAGAGGAGTTTGAAGGAATCATCTTCAGGAAATGCTGCTGATAATAAGCCTCTAAACCAGGGGGTTGTACAACTCTCGGATCGAACGTCTCTACAAACTCAAACGGTTCGGAGTAGAAACCCTCAGAGATGGCAGGTAAAATCTGGCTGAGGTACATAAAATTGTTTTCGCTTTTGGTAGTAAGCTGTGTGATGAATTCTTGCTCACTTGTGAAGTATTGCCGAATGTATGCTTGCACATCTTCCCGGTTTTGTTCTGGATATTCTGCTAAATCGAGAATTTGGGAAGGTGCTTCTATGAGCAAACCAGATTTCTTTTTTATGTAGGGACGGCGAGTGAGGAGGAAATACACCCCACGCGGGAGATATCTGGGGAGATAAAAGAGATTTGAGCCTGGGGTTTGGTTGGTGCGGTCAATTGCATCCAGGGCATCAATAGCAATGATAAACTTTTGCTGGGGTTCTAGCTCGTCGCTGACTTGCTGGAGGAGAGAATGTAGAGACGTTTCACCAGACGATGCAATTTGCGTGCAGATAGTCGTAAGAAATTCCTCAGCGTGATTTTTACCAGCAATTTGGGCGTTGTAATAGATAACGTGGGGATTTTCCGTCACGTATTTGGCGAGGATAGCACTTTTGCCGCTACCGGGTGCGCCGACAATGGTAAAGTAACCCCGGTTGTGGCGTTGGAGAAAATTGGATATGGCGGTGAAGACGAATGCACGACCAACAAAATTTTGGCTTTTTTCGAGAATAACTTGTTGAAATTCAGTTGGATGTCCTCTGGGGTTGTTTGTGGTTGGGAGTTTAGGGATTGAATTCATTGTCGTTTAGCATTGCTGAGAAAGAGAAAACAGGAAAATAATAAGACGTGAGTTGGATAGACCTCTCCCACCGAGCCTCCCTCTCCTACAAGGAGAGGGAGGAGCAACGTAAAAATCAGAGTTTTAAGCCTCTGCCAGTAAAAAAAGCTGCTCCTCTTCCCTCCCCTGTTAGGGGAGGGTTAGGGAGAGGTGGGGAGAGGTTTGGAGAGGGGTCAAATCACGATACAACGTAAAAATCAGAGTTTTAAGCCTCTCCCCTTGTAGGGGAGAGGTTTGGAGAGGGGTCAAATCACGATACATTAAACTCACGTTAATAAAATACAGGAAAAAGTGGAGGTGGCAATGTCTGTGCAATTACTAAGACGGAAATTCACAGTCGAGCAATACCACAAAATGGCTGAGTCCGGAATTCTGGCTGGGGATGACCGAGTAGAATTGATACGAGGAGAGATTATTGAAATGTCACCGATTGGGACAAAACACGCGGGTTGTGTCAATCGACTCGTTAACCTATTGATTCAGCGATTGGGAAAACGCATAATACTTGCTCCCCAAAATCCCGTCGTATTAAACAATAACTCCGAACCTCAGCCAGATGTGACATTGCTGCAACCCCGCGAAGATTTTTATGAAAACGCACATCCTCAACCAAATGATATTTTTCTGATTATAGAAGTAGCAGATACAACGGTTAAATATGACCGGGAAGTGAAAATTCCTCTTTATGCTGAAGACAATATAACTGAAGTTTGGTTAGTCGATATTAATGAGCAATGTGTGGAAGTTTATCGAGAACCTACCGCTGATGGATATCAGAGTGTTCAGAAGTTGACGCGGGGTGAAAGTTTAGCAATTCAAGCATTTGGTGATGTGAATATTACTGTTGATGAAATACTCGGTTGATCATCCTGATTTTGAATCATTCATTTACTCCCTTCGGTGGTGTAAGATTACCGATGTAATTTCTTCTCCCCTGCTCCCCTGCTCCCCTGCTCCCCTGCTCCCCTGCTCCCCTGCTCCCCTGCTCCCCATCACCCCATCCCCCCATCCCTTCCAACCGCAAAAAATGCACTGTCCCTGACGACTCCCCTGCCACAATTGTCACCCCATCCGGTGCAACGGCGCAGCAATTGAACGAACTCTCCCCTGTGAAAGTGAGCAGTTGTTCGCCAGTTTCCAAACTCCAAACTTTGAGTGTGTTGTCATATGAACCAGAAATCACGTTTTTGCCATCTGTTGTGACGGCGACTGCTTGTACCCAGTCGCTATGACCTGTGAAAGTGAGCAGTTGTTCGCCAGTTTCCAAACTCCAAACTTTGAGTGTGTTGTCAGATGAACCAGAAATCACCTTTTTGCCATCTGTTGTGACGGCGACTGCTTGTACCCAGTGGCTATGACCTGTGAAAGTGAGCAGTTCTTCGCCAGTTTCCAAACTCCAAACTTTGAGTGTGTTGTCTCTTGAACCAGAAATCACCTTTTTGCCATCTGTTGTGACGGCGACTGCTTGTACCGAGTGGCTATGACCGTTGAAGGTGCGTAGTAACCTTCCACCAGGGGGAATTAAGCTTGGTGTCAATGGACGCAACCAAGGTGAAACTTTCCTTTGCTTTGCTATCTCCAGCATTGCTTGAATTTCTGGCATTGCAAAGTGCTGCATTCGCCCTAATAATTGCCCTGCCAATTGCATTTTATCTTGTTGCAATATATGCGCTGAGAGTCGCAACGCCCCTTGAATTAATTTCAGCGCTTTTACTTTCTCTGGCTGATATTCTGGATGATTGAATAGTTCTGCATCATCAATCAAATCATAATCCTCAATCAGCGGCTGTACACCAAATTCAGGATGATTCATCTTTGCTGCGATGAAGTCAAAATCAGTCAGAAGTTTGTAATACTTTTTCAAGTTACCTGACTTGATGAGACTATCTAAGCGGTCAAGATAAGCCCGTAGGAGTGCAGGATCACTACTGTATCTCCCTAATTTGTCAGCAACTTCCCCCATATCAGACCATCTCTTTAATATAAGTAGTCAGAAATGCGTTGATCAACTATTTGAAATAGCTTCCGAGTACGCCGCAACTCCCGTTTGGCTTTCAAGAAATCCAGGAAACTGGTGTGATAAATGCTGTAACAGAGTTGTCCTTGAATTTCCCGCTTCCTCAAATACTCAACCCACTCATCCAGAACTTTTTCCACCTCATCTTCTTCTTTCTCAGCAATATCAGCAATCATCTTGAGGGTAGGTGATGTAGAAAATTGCACCAGAATAAATAGGATAATCACCATTAATTCTTTGGGGTCTTCCTTCATTCCCATCCGCACCCAATGCTGTTGATAATAATCCGGAAGACCTTGGGGTAATTCGTCTAAATTTGCCTTTTTATAAAATCCTTCAGCAATATTTGGTAAGACATAGCGTAAGTACATGAAATTGTTTTGACTTTTTTCCGCTACATACTTAATAAAAAACTCAGGTGAAATATGGCGAATTTCCATCCACTTTATCAAACCATCATGCTCTCGCTCATCATCGTTGATAAAGGCGCGAATATACTCTTTCACATCTTTACGATTCTCATCAGCATACTGACTCGCTGTTAAATCCAACTCCTGCTGCTTAACTCCTTCAGTGAACAAGCGTTTTTTATTGGGTGCATAGTGTCGCCGAGTTAAGAGAAAATATATTCTCTCTGGTAGAGTTTTGGGTAAATATAAAAGATTTTCTGCGCCTGGTTCTTGTTCCACTTCATCAAGAGCATCAACTACAATCACTAGGCGTTCATCACCAGCAAGTTTTTCACTAACTTTGGTCAGCAAAGCTGGTAAATCAGCATTTTCTGCATTCTGCAACTCATAACGATCAATCAACTGTTGAAAGATACTTCTTAAAAACTTTTCCGGTCGATTATTAGGCCTTGTAATATCATTGAAATAGCAGAGAGCTTTGTGATCATAGACGTATTTTGCAGCAATGGCACTTTTCCCCATCCCCGCATCACCGATCACAGTGAAGTAACCTTTGTTATGGTTTTGGAGGAAAGAATTAAATTCATCAAAGACGAATTGACGACCACAAAATCTCTTGATTTTTTCCTCAATGAGTGCTTTAAAGTCATCTGTATAAGAGGATTTTTCTGGAAGTGCCTTGAATTTTGAGTCAGCAAGAACTTCCGCTGGATGCCTAGTGCGTTTTGCGACACTGACAAAAACTTGATAGAATTCTTGAAACTCTGGCAGCAATTTTATTTTTGCTTCTCGTATCTCATCGCCCAAAATATTCCAATCAAGAAAATTTTCCGCATCGGTAACGAAAGCCGAAGGATTCTCATTAAAAGCTTTCCAAAAAGCTCTTTTCACCTCTTTTTCTCTAAAAAATGTGAGGATAGGCTCAGGTTTATCCACGCCATACTCTACTAAAGCGTAAGCATAAACCGCATTAACATCTTTTGGCGGCTGTGCAGGGTCAAGGTTCAAGTATTGTAAAACTTTAATGACAGTTTCATTCCGTTGAGCTTGATTAATAATTGGGGAAGCAGCAGCAGGAGCAATAGTTTTAATCGCATTAATGACGAGGTTAATATCCATTTTTCCTGTTGTTGGAGTATGATTTGATATTTGTACCTTATCGCATATTCCCTTGATAACTTCGTAGTGAGGACTTTAGTCCTCAACCACGTTAAGCAAAGGACTAAAGTCCTTACTACAAACAGTCGTTTGAATGCCTTGTTGTTTAGTATAGTTGTTTAGTATATAAGTTATACTCCTTATTAAGGATAAGCCGAGGCTAGCAGAGCTAATCCAAGACTTAGAGCAGGAAACACTGAAAAATATGGAGACAGAGGAGCGGTTTATCGCCAATGAGGTATCTTGGGAACAATATGAAGCGCTACTGGTCAAGTTGTCAGATAACTCCTCCTATCGCGTCACCTATTTAGATGGAGTCTTAGAAATCTTGTCACCAAATCCCCGTCGCGAGGGAATTAAGAAACACATCGGGACTCTGTTGGAAGTTTATTTTGAGGAAACTGACACCAAATATTTTCCGCTTGGTTCTACAACTTTCCGGAGACAAGAACAACGGGGAGGGACAGAAGCCGATGAAAGCTACTGCATTGGTTCAAAAAAAGACTTTCCTGACTTAGCTGTAGAAGTTGTTTTAACAAGTGGCGAGACGGATAAATTAGCAGTCTACAAAAGGCTGGGTGTGACAGAGGTTTGGTTCTGGGAAAAGTCTCAATTCTCTGTGTATCGCCTACGGGGGGATAAATATGAACGCATCCAAGCAAGCGAATTACTCCCCAATTTAGATTTAGGGCTGTTAGCTGAATATGTACGGCATCCCAACCCGCTTTTAGGAGTTAAAGAGTTTCGCAAACAAATTGGCGGTTCTGATACTCAAAGCACAAGTTCCTGACACTCGCGCTTTGAGTCTTTGATACTCAAAGCACAAAGTTCTAACACTGGCTATAGCTTTAATAGGACTTCTAAACTAACTGTTTTAGCTGTTTCTCTAACTGCTCATTTTTAGCCAACCAAACACCTGAGCAACAGTTAACTCCAAGTCTATCCCGGCTAACACTGGCAAACGCTCATCACCCTGCAAAAGTTCTGGTTGCTGATTTGGACGGAAGACCAAAATGGAACGGTCTTCTGGGTCTATTAACCAACCTAATTGGCAACCATGATCTAAGCAATAGAGAATATTGCCTGTGACTCGATTTGAACTTTGTTCTGGGGAAAGAATTTCAATTGTCCAGTCTGGAGAAAGCAGAAAATCATTGGGTGCTTCCCCATCAGCAGCAAAGGGAATACGCGACCAGTTGAAAACCGCTACATCAGGTACTATTGAACGGACACCAAAACTACACCGCAGTTCTGGAAAGGCATAAGCACTCTTGAGGTTTTCGGCAACATCGTTGATACTGTTGCATAGCCTTAACTGTAATCGGCTATGCTTCCCTTTTGGCATTGGCTTGTGAATAATCTCACCATTAATGTATTCCCTGGCAGGCTTTGTTTCTGGTAACTTGAGAAACTCCTCCAGGGTCAGGGAGTGGGTAATTACCGTGGACATGGCTCCTGAAGAAAAGCAAACGGGATATGTTTTTAGTCTAGCAGTACCCTACTCTCAAAAACAGTTTTTGCTTCTGGCTACCGCCACAACCGCTTGCATACCATTTAACACTCGCGCTATCAGTCTTTAAGCGACTTGCAATTAAAAAAATCTCCAATTTGTAGTGACGCAAATAATGGTGGGTTACGGTGCACTTTAGCTATCATGTAACACCTTAATTGTCGTACGCCTAACCCACCCTACATAATCGATAATTATTTTTTGGTACTCCTTAATACTCAAAGCACGAGGTTTTAACACTCGCGGGTGAGTCTTTACTTCTGAGGGGGACACACTTGCTGCACTTTCTCGGGAAGTTGCCCACACGTCTGCTGAAATGTTTCCGGACTCAGTCGCCACCAAGCAACTAATCCTAAACTCGTACCGCCCACAAGCAAAGCTAACAGTCCCCCAAACAGAACCCACCACTTTCGCCGCCCTTGAGGTTTAGCAGGGGTTTTGGTCGCTGTTTGTGCTGGCGGTTCTGAAACATCCAATTCCAGAAGTGCTTGAGAACTTGCTGCTAACTCAGATTGTGGTTCTTGTTCTTCTTGTTCTTCTTGTTCTGCCTCTATTATTTCTACAGGTGCTAGGGCGGAAGTCATTGGCACTATAGGGTCTCGCGAGACACGACAATAAATCAGAACCACTGACGTATTGTCATGAGTATTTTTCTGATTTGCCAAGCCAATCCACTGGCTAACAGCATCTTCCAACGAAAGTGTACCTTGTAGTACAGGGATAGCGTAATCCCGCCAAGAGTGTTCTACCCAGTCATTATCACTTAAACCATCAGAACATAGCAGTAATATACCGTCTTCTTCTAAAATAAATCGCTGAACCAAAGGACGCAGAAATTCGCCTTCTTTTGTCCCCAATGCTTGAGTTAGGGCAGTTGCATCTGGGCGTTGCAATGCTTTTCGATACAAACTACGACCATAGCGGACTTCCCGCCCCGCTACGTCATCATCTATTGTTAAAAGCTGGCAATAGTTACGCGTCATCCAGTATGCACGGCTATCGCCCACACTTGCTAAATAAAGTTCATGTGCATTTAATGACTGAAACCCGAGGGCGGTTTGGATGCTTTGCGGTAATTGCACTGCCATCACGAGTGTTGTACCCATGCGTTGGGTACCTTCGCGTTTTTGCTCGTCATTGCAGTTGCAAATTACGTTGTTTACAATCCGCAAACTTGCCTCTAGTTGTTTTTGGATCAAGTCCGGCGGTAAAATGTCTGCTTGTTCTTTCACTTCTGTCAGTAAGGCACGGAGTTGCAACTTTAAGGACTGCACTGCTAGTAGACTTGCAACTTCGCCGCCTTCATGTCCACCAATGCCATCACAAACAATCGATACCCGTGGTAATAATGGATCATCGGGGTCATTAGTGTTAGTGGGGTAGCAAGTATCTTCATTTTGCGTTTGTTGTGGACCAGTTTCTGTTGCTCCTGCAACCTTTAGGGTTAATGGCAAATCTGCTGCAGATGATAGAAGTAATGCATTGAGTTGACTCGCAATAGACTCTAAATTTGCTTCCTCGCTACGCATCTGCTGGACTATGTTGTTCAACTCTTGTCCCACTGGTTTTTTTGCAGTCGCTACCCAAGGTTGCCAACACTCGCCCAATTGTTGTAGAGACGCGCCATGGCGCGTCTCTAGACTATGGCTATGGCGCGTCTGGTCAAGTTCCAACAGTCGCACGCACCAACCTTGCACTCGCAAATTATCTGGAATCAGCAAACTACCAGCTACACCCAACTCTGATAACGGTATCCACAGTTGGAGAATTTGCCACAACCAGTTAACTTGTCTGACTGGGTTTGCTTGATCCCATGCATCTGTGATTGCTGGGTAGAGGTTTCCCGTCTCATCTATCGGCACATTTTCCAGCAAGACAATATCATCGTGAGCAATTCCATATGCCTGAGGAATGTGTAGTCTGTGTTGGTATAGCCGCAGGTAAGACACAATTTCTCTTGGCAATTCTTCGGGTATATCTGGCAATAATCCTGGTTGAGTATCCAGCCAAATATTAGGGGTAATAACCTCATACCTATTCGCCACCTTTTCTCCTGGTTGGATTTCGGCTACTGAGGAACCAGTTGCCCAAAGATAGCGGTAAACTAAGGGAGTTTGACAACTTGCACAAACACTATCCCCCACAGAATTAATGGGTTGAGTACAACTGGAATTTGTGCAATAAATTATCTGCTGTGTTGAAATCATGCAAGTGGGAATTTTTCGACAAATATAAGGGTTAATTCCGATTAAATTTGGCTGTCAAATACCTGAACGTTAGAATAGACTAATATTGTGTTGTTTTGGTTAAATATATTTTTACTAAAAGTCATCAAAATTTACCTTAAAAAATTAACTTTGGCTTTCTGGAAACAGTCAATGCATGAGTGTATCTAATCATATAAATGCATTGACAAGATAAAATGTATTGTCTGGGATGGCATTATGCCAAGTACTACTTTAATCTGGCTGTTTGCGGGATCAGGTCTATGTTTGATAGAACTGTTTCTGCCAACAGCTTTTGTTGCCTTCTTGATGGGAATTAGCGCTATTCTGGTGGCGTTTCTGTCTCAAGCGATTTTGGGCAAGTTATGGCTACAAGTTGTGGTTTGGCTGTTGCTTTCCACAGCGCTAGTCGTACTTTCCCGTCGATTTGTGAGATTGCCACGACGCAAGTCGAAAATTCAGGATGCAATTATAGCTGAAACTTTAACAGAGATTCCAGCTGGGAAAACAGGACGAGTGCTGTACGAGGGGAATTCTTGGCGGGCGCTTTGTGACGATGAAAAACTCAGCATACCACCCAATCAAAGAGTTTACGTCACAAGACGCGAAGGCACCACCCTAATTGTGATGCCAGAAAATCTGTTGCACTCGTAATTGCTTATAGGACTTACGCACTTTACAAATAAGTTGTTATATGTAGGAACGATACTACGTTAATCAACGGGGTTGTATGGTGGCAGTAAATCTTAAGACAAGGTAATTGTCGAGCGTTGTGTTTAAATCTTTCCAAATTATTGACAATTGCAGCCTAAAGTGAAACCAACAGCCTTTTACAAGCTGCTTGCAAAGACGGCGATAGTAAATGCATATGCGGGTGCATTTCTACAGTGCGTAAGTCGTAGCTTAATTAAAAAATTGGAAAATTCATTATGGAACAGTTCTTTTTACTTGTTTTTTTAGCTTTAGGCGGTTCTGCTATAGCAGGTTCTGTGAAAGTTGTGAATCAGGGTAATGAAGCTTTGGTGGAACGTTTGGGAAGCTATAACAAAAAGTTAGAACCAGGGCTTAACTTTATCGTTCCTGTTGTAGATAGAGTCGTCTTCCGGGAGACGATTCGGGAAAAAGTCATAGATATTCCTCCACAACAAAGCATCACCCGCGATAATGTCTCAATTAGCGTTGATGCTGTGGTTTATTGGCGCATCGTCGATATGGAGAAAGCCTACTACAAAGTGGAAAATCTCCGGATGGCAATGGAGAATTTGGTGCTGACTCAAATTCGTGCGGAAATGGGCAAACTGGAACTTGATGAAACTTTTACCGCCCGTTCTCAAATTAATGAAATTTTACTGCACGAATTGGACGTTGCTACCGACCCTTGGGGCGTAAAAGTCACACGGGTGGAACTGCGAGATATTATTCCCTCACAAGCAGTCAGAGAGTCGATGGAACTGCAAATGTCAGCGGAACGGCGCAAACGGGCGGCGATTTTGACTTCAGAAGGCGAACGGGAAGCAGCTGTTAATAGCGCCAGAGGTAAAGCTGATGCCCAAGTTTTAGACGCGGAAGCCCGTCAAAAAGCCGTCATTTTGCGAGCAGAAGCTGAACAAAAAGCGATCGTTCTCAAAGCACAAGCCGAACGCCAGCAGCAGGTTCTTAAAGCACAAGCTGTTGCTGAATCTGCGGACATTATTGCCCAAAAAATCCAAACAAACCCCAATGGTCACAAAGCGCTGGAAGTTCTGCTTGCTTTGGGCTACCTGGATATGGGTGCGACAATTGGCAAGAGTGATAGCAGTAAGGTCATGTTTATGGACCCGCGCACGATTCCCGCGACTTTGGAGGGTATACGCTCGATTGTCTCAGATAATCAAACTGACTCGAACCTCCTGAATGCTTACGGAAATACCCCAGTAAATAACAATCACGCCAGCTAAAAGGGTGAGAGAGGGAGGGACAGAGGGAGTGAGGGACGCAGATGAGGGAGAGACTCTTACTTTTAAATTTTGAATTTTGAATGAGCGAATTTTGAATTGATTTGTCCCCCTCATCCCCCTCATCTTCCTCATTCTTCCTACTCCCCAGCAGCTTGAGCTAGCTGGCATTGGCTGCACAAACCGAAAAACTCTAGAGTGTGATAAAAAATCTTAAACTTATGTGTAGATTGTAACTGAACTTCTAGGTCATGGACAGGGCATTGATTAATCGGAATAGAAGCACCGCATTGCAGGCAGGTCAAGTGGTGCTTGTCTTGCTGCGCTAAGCTATAAAGGGCTTCACCGTTAGCCAATGTCCGCACTTGCACCATGCCTTCAAGTTTTAAGGCTTCCAATGAGCGGTATACTGTTGCTAAACCCATGTTTTGGTTACGGTTACGTAATTCTACGTAAATATCCTGGGCAGAAATGCCTTGTTTGACGGTTTTAAGCAGTGTTAGAATACGCTCTTGACTGCGCGTGCGTATGGCTCTCATAGACAATAGTAAAAAAACAATAGTAAAAAAACGCCAATTTATAGTTGAAAATGTTCTCTTGGCTGACTTCTAGCTTAACTCTAATGACTTGTTATCTGATTGTCGCCTAGTTGAGACAGAAAGATATAGTATGAGCGTAGCAGTATTCAGCTTAAGCCAGTGCAAAGGAAGTATCTAGCCAAAATTTTTGTAACTCTCCGTCCTTCAGTTCTCGACCCTGCTGGTGTAGCAGTCCAATCTGGGCTGAAGCAATTGGGGTACGATGATGTTGAGCAGGTGCGGATCGGTAAGTACATTGAATTAACTCTCACCTCAACCGATGAAGGTACAGCCCGTCAGAACCTGGATCGGATGTGTGACCAAATGCTTGCAAATCCAGTCATAGAAAATTATCACTTTGATTTGACCGAGGTTGAGTCACAGACGGGAGTGTATTAAGGCAGAAAAGCAAGAGTCATTGGTCTTTTGTCTCTAGTTTAAAATGCTATGACAAAAATTTACAGACGCGCCATGGCGCGTCTCTACAATGACTAATAACTAATAACTAATGACTAATAACATGAAATTTGGGGTTGTTGTTTTTCCGGGTTCTAATTGCGATCGCGATGTTGCTTACGTGACAAAAGATTTGTTAAAGCAACCGACTCGCATGGTTTGGCATCAAGAAACTGATATTTCTGATTTGGATATCATTATTATACCAGGTGGTTTTAGCTACGGCGATTATTTGCGCTGTGGTGCGATCGCACGATTTTCACCTGTTATGCAGCAAGTAGTAACACACTCTCAAAAGGGCAAACCTGTCCTCGGTATTTGCAACGGTTTCCAGGTATTAACTGAGGCAGGGTTGTTACCAGGAGCGTTGGTAAAAAATCGGGATTTGCATTTTATTTGCGATCGCGTTCCTGTTAAAGTTGAGCGCACAGATCTTCCTTGGACGCAAGGTTATCAAGAAGGGGAAATTATCACTTTGCCCATTGCCCACGGAGAAGGGCAATTTTACGCTGATGCAGCCACGTTATCAGAACTTGAAGATAACAATCAAGTGTTGTTTCGCTACGAGGGAGATAACCTTAACGGCTCAGTGAATAACATTGCCGGGATTTGCAATTCTACGGGCAATGTGTTGGGGATGATGCCGCATCCGGAGAGAGCGTCTGACCCGATGTTGGGCGGTAGCGATGGGTTGAAGTTGTTCCAAGGGTTGTTGGAGAAAGTGGCGGCGTTGGTGTAGTTGCTAACTTAGGATGATTTCGCGCAAAGGCGCAAAGACGCAAAGAAACCAAGTTTTTTTTTGCGTCTTTAAGATTTCAACAAAAGGGGCGATTGGCTTTGCCACTGCCCCGAATCGCAATCGCCCTTCGTCCATTTTGAGAACCACTCACTATCTTGAGTAAGCAATTGATGAGAGTTGGTTGCCAAAGCTAAGCTTTGCTCCTAGTACAGTCAGTTCGCACCTCTGACTCTTCACCTTCAAGCGCTACATTAAAGCTACCGTAACAAACAATTAGGAAACCGTTGCAAAGGTGTAGTGACATCCAACACAGCTAAACGCTATTTCGGTCAAATAGCAAAAACTCACGCTCATATTGCTAATATCCGCAAAGATTTTCTTCAGAAAACGACAACCGACATTAGTCGAAAATACGTAAGGATTCGGATAGAAGATCTTAACATTTCTGGAATGATAGCAAATCACAAGCTCTCGGAAGCTATCTCTTCTTTGGGACTATACGAGTTTCGTCGGATGCTAACTTACAAGCAAGCGTTTTACGGCACTAAAGTAGAGATAGTTGATAGGTGGTTTGCAAGTTCCAAGACGTGTTCTAACTGCACAAACGTGCAACCAATGCCTTTGTCAGAAAGGATTTATGCGTGTAGGGCTGGATGTGGACACATTCAATGCCGTGATTTAAATGCGGCGATTAATTTAAATAATGCCCCTTTACAAAAAATACGTGCGGTGAGCAGCGCGTTGGACGGGTTCCCCGGCTTGAAGCGACTGCGTTCGGCAAAGCCGTGCCGGAGGCATACCCGGAGGGCAAGCGCGAAATTAACGCCTGTGGACAGGTTAGGAGCCGACTCACCACAGACGTTGCAGGAAGCAAACTTCAAAGAGTTCGAGTTGTTTGACTTGAGCGATTTGTGTAAGTTTTGTGTTGCACACAAGAGAATAGACAAGATTCCATCTGTGTCCATCTGTGTCCATCTGTGGTTAATTATTCTTTTTTTTAATAAATGCAAGAAGTCTGATATGGAGGCGATCGCCCTTAACTATTTTGGCTACTACCAAAGATCAAGTTGGCGACTATTGAGTCATCTACTCGATAGATGATGAAGCGGCTGTAGGTGTTAGTAGATACAATTTCTCACCCCACCCAAGCCTACGACTCATGAGCGCAAACAGCGAATTGCCTCCAGCAGCCCTCTCGCCTTATTTAACGTTTCTTCATATTCTTTATCGGGATCAGAATCAGCAACCAAACCAGCGCCTGCTTGCACGCTCACAGTATTATCCCGGAGAACCATTGTACGAATTGCTATCGCCGTATTCAATTGTCCTTCAAAATCGTAGTGTCCGTAAACACCAGAATAGACGCCACGACGACTAGGTTCTAACTCATTAATGATTTGCATCGCGCGAATCTTGGGTGCGCCGCTTACGGTTCCTGCTGGGAAGCAAGCTTTGAGTAAATCCCATGCGGTTTTCCCAGGCGCTAGTTTACCTAGAACATTACTAACAATGTGCATCACGTGAGAGTAGCGCTCAATCACCATCAATTCATCAACTCTCACCGTACCACTTTGACAAACGCGCCCTAAATCATTTCGTCCCAAATCAACAAGCATCACATGCTCAGCAATTTCCTTGGGATCTTTGAGCAAATCCTCTGCGAATGCTGCATCTTCCTGAGGGGTTTTTCCTCGTGGGCGTGTCCCAGCGATAGGACGTACAGTTGCTATCACCTCTGCTTGTGAATCTAGTTCTGCTTTTACCATCACTTCCGGACTGGAACCGATAATTTGCCAATCTTGAAAGTGAAAGTAAGCCATGTAAGGCGAAGGATTAATCTGGCGCAAAGAACGGTAAAGAGCGAAGGAGTCGCCAGTGTATTCTGTTGTAAGTCGCTGGGAAATAACAACTTGAAAAATATCTCCAGCTTTGATATAGTCTTTTGCTTTCTGGACATTGGCACAAAATTCAGCACGGGTGAAGTTACTTTTGTACTCCTGTGCTTCCCCTGCTTCCCCTGCTTCTCCTGCTCTCTTAGTCCCTGGTGGTGTCCACTCCATTATGCTCTTTTGGGGTGACACAGGCAGAGAGAGCTTGCTCACCATTTGGGTAACGCGATCGCACGCTTGTTGATACGCTGTTTGTAAAGACGCGCCATCCGAGAGTTCTACATCACGCAAATCAGCGTAGGCTATTGCCCAAATTTTCCGCTTCACCTGGTCAAAAATCAACAGATGGTCTACCTGCATCCACAACCCATCTGGGATATTTCTTTCATCAGTTTGATAAACTGGGACGCGTGGTTCTATCCAGCGAATCAATTCATAACCCCAGAAACCAAATAAACCCCCAATTCCTGGCGGTAACTCGGGTAATTTGACGGGTTGATATGGTTCCAAACAATTGGCTAATGTTGTAAAGGGATCGCCTTCAAACACAAGCTGCGAACCGTCGCGATGTGTTTGAGTAGTGTATTCGCCTCTTGCTTCTAGAACCCACACCGGATCACAACCCACAAAGCTATACCGTCCCAGTTTTTCCCCACCTTCTACCGATTCCAACAAAAAGCTGTATGGTTGTCCGGCGCATACTTTATACCAAGCCGATACTGGTGTATCTAGGTCGGCGACCCATTCTTGATACACCGGCACAAAGTTGCCTTGCAATGCTAGCTTGCAAAACTGCTCAAAATCGGGGAATATCATAAAAATTTCTCATATTATCAGCAATCAGCCATCTGCTGTCAGCTATTAGCAAGTTGCTAATAGCTGACAGCTAACGGCTGACCTCTATTTACTAAGACTCGAAAGTAGACTTACCGCTGAACTTGACTGCTGCTGGACTCGGGTTTTTACCGATATTGCGGTCTACATAACGCACTTTTTCACGACCTGGGTTGACTTTTTCTGGGAAGACACCATCAGCCGGATGTATGTACTGAATTTCTCCGTTCGGATAAATTCGGTAAACTTTGTAGTTTGTGATTTTCAATTTCCGCAAGACCTGACCGCCCAGATAGACGCCGTATTCCTTACGAGCCAAATACAGGAGGTTTTCACCTTGGCGCATAATGGCGGTACCGCCTGTAGGCAGTTCAAAAGGCTGCTCCTTGGGGCTAGTCCAAGTGATAGCGTACTTTTCTTCCACTTCTGCTTTTTTCAGCAAGCCGCCAGTACTGCCACCAAATATGGGGGTCTGTCCAGAGAGTGTTTCTGCCATAAAGTTTTCTCTCAACGTTTTTACGGCATCCTATCACCGCGACTAGGGTCATGTTGCGATCGCGTCATAGTCTGTAACAGTTGTTAGTCAATCCTTGATAATCCATAGTCAAAAATCTAGATTCCACAGGTTTTTGACTATGAACTCATAACTGCTGCTAAAGCGCTAAATTTCTTTATAGAGTTTTCTCTTGTGTCCCCTGTCGCTTGCTCCCTTTCCTTGGGCGTGACAGCTTTTGCTCTTGCCTCGCCTCAACTATGGGTATGGTAAAGTGAAACTGACTACCTTGGTTTTTGCCGTTTGATTTTGCCCAAATCTCTCCACCCCAACCATTGACAATTTGACGGCTAATTGCTAAGCCAAGACCTGTGCCACCAGTGGTGCGGCGCAACGCTCCTTCTTCTTGATAGAAACGGTCAAAAACGATTTCTAGAAGATGTGGTTCAATACCGCGTCCGGTATCAGCTACGGTGACTTCAACCATCTTTTTGCGATTGCGTTCAGCCTTAATGGTGATTTCTCCGTCTGATGATGTAAATTTGCAAGCGTTATCTACCAGTTTTGCCAGGACTTCCACCAGCCAATCTCCATCTGCTTTAACCAAAGGCAGGTTTTTTGCAAGCTGAGTTGTAATTTTAGGCAGCTTTTCGGAGGCAAACCGGGTGCGAATCCGACTGAGCGACAGTTCCACACATTCTTGTAAGCTGAGCGATTCTGGATGCCATTCTACTCGACCGCTTTCGAGATTAGAAAGCGTCAGGAAATCTTGTATGAGTTTGCGCATCCGTTCTGAGTCAGTAAGAGCAGTGTCTAGCATGACCTGCCGTAACTCTGGAGGCATATCCGGTTCGCTGGCTAGACTTTCCAAGCACACCTGAATGGTAGATAGGGGGGTACGGAGTTCGTGTCCGGTGATGGCTATCAAGTTGCTGCGGGTGCGGTCAAGGGCTTCCAACTGCTTGTTCAAGACTTCTAGGTTAGCATAAGCCTCCGCTTGGATCAGGGCGGCTCCCACTTGGGTGGCAATAGCTTCTACCAGGTCAAAGTCCCCAGCTTGCCAATCGTGTAAAGTTTCGTTGCAGTAGTGCAGCTCAACGATACCCAACAACCGCCCCTGGTAGAACACTGGTTCCATCAGCCAAGAACGAATGCCATACTTTTTCACGAGTTCCCAAAGTTCTTTAGAACTGGTGATGCGAGCGTCAGTTTGAGTATCAGTAATACAAACCCCTGCGCTTTGTAGTACCACTTCCCGAAATAGGAGATTGTTCTCCAACAGCCAGGTTTGTCGTAGAAGAGATGTTACACCAGGTTTCAAAAACTCATGGTCAATGACGGCTTTGGCATCCGTGCCTTGAGCGCGATAGATTAAACAGCGACACGCCCCTAAGTTTTGTCCCAGTTCTTGGGTTGCGACTTGGAGAATTTCATGGGGGTCGAGCGATCGCCTAATAGCGGTGCTAATCGTATTGACCAAGCGTTCTTTGCGTGCTTGAGCCGTGATGGAACGATATGCTTTGTGCAATTTGTACTGACTTGCTTGCAGGTAAGTCACCAAACGCTGCACAAAGGGGTCAGTATCTATGTCGCAAGCATATTCGTTCTGTTCTGCTATTGTTTCGCTCAGACGCTCCCCTATCCCAAACCTCTGGCGGCACAAGTGAATTTTGTCTGCCAGTTCTGGTCTGTAAACCAAAATCCTGTCCAATAGCAATTCAGCGGCTTTCAGGCTTACCCCCCGTTCTGCTGTCCAAATTCCTTCAAACCTTCGCGCCGTGTCCATATCCAAACTCGGGCTGATCTCCCGCAGTTGCTCATTTTTAGCAAGAGAACCCATGCTTTCCCGGCAAACCAAGCAAGTGGCATAGTTTTGGGCGATTACCACCAAATGCCACTCTTGACTTAAGCTATCATCGGGTTCAAAGGCGATCTTTTCGTAGTATTCCGAACTGTTGGTAAAATCTGTTTCGGGGGCTGATAATACGTATATTTGATTACTACGCTGAGCAAGCCGCTGATAGCGATGAGCTTCTTGACGGTAGAATCGCTCTCTTTGGAAGCTAGCAATGACCAGAGGCTGCTCCAAAGTAGCCGCCAACACCTGGTCTTCCATTGCATGGGAGAGCGCCGTTAGTGAAGCCTTGAAATATATTTGAGGTCTCAGGTTGGGTAGAGCCTGTAGCAGTTCACTCAGCACGGAAGTCGAAATGCTCATCAATTTCTTTAAGGAGCCACAATCTGGACAATATTGATGCCACAGCTGCATTGTACAAATTACAACGGACTCTTAAGTTAACGAGATAGTTGCAATATGTAAAGAATGGTGAAAGACACGTTGAGACCCTTGGCAGGCGCAGCACGTTGCTTGAGATGCAGCAACATTCTGTCTAGGGTTTCCCGCCAGCTAACCGACAGCAGCTTTAGAGCTATAGTAAGTATCCTACAGAAGTAGACTGGCGTCATCATACCGTGCTAAATCTTCAGTCCTGCGTTTTGAGTATGTCCCCGCTGATGATTCTCATGGTTGGTCATCCCCACAGGCACCCTACAGTATTTTTTTCAAAAATCAAACCGGATTGCCATAGTCAAGTTTTTTATTTTGTCAGCTTTGCATTGAACATAAGCTAAACGAGAACTTTTTTGATTCAGGAAAAAATCCTCTTTTCTCCATTCATAAATTTAGGGTTTTTCCACCATTTTCCTTTTTGCTAAAGCCATTTCAAGAATTGAACACAAACCACTACACTCTCAGGACTGACAACTCAGGACTATTATGTCTAACAAAAATCCCTAATGATCAAAGTCGCCGTATAAGAACCTGCATACGCAGAATTTATAAGTATTGTGTAGGTAAGAATCTACTTCCAAAAATGACCTGTACAAGCACACTTTCTTGTTGACATTCTTTTTAGGATATCATCAAAGGCTGCATTATCAATCAATTTATAAATTCCCACTATTATTTGATTTTGCCAAAAATTTGATTTTCATGCATAGTTAACTCAAGTATTTATGTTATTTGAAGACGCAACCGCTATCATCGTACTTTTTTATAAACTATTGTTAAAAAGTATAACTATTTACAAGTCTTCAGATTTTTGACTTTTGAAGTATGGATAAAAAAGTACAGAAGTGCTTGTAGTCACTGTTGAAAAAGTGTATTGCGGAATATAGCGATCTCATGTAATATTATTTTATCAATAATTTTCAAAATTCTTAAAACCATGTGATCAATCTGAAAATTTAGTGGGTGCTAAAAGCACTGAAGTCTGCAATAGCAGTCTAGTAAAACCACTAACTCATAGACAATAGACAAAGCAAGCTTTGATGGGGAGATGATCCCATCCATAAATTTCTTAACAAAAAAGCAGAAGAAATCATTCGTTAATGCCTTAATTCAAAAAAGATGGAGTGTATTAAAGTGACACCATTAAGGCTTGCAACAACAGTAAACACAAAGCATTCCATATTTCCCCAATTTTCTTACAGCAGTTTTCACTTTATTTAGACCACATTTTTTGCTCTTGCAACTTCTCTCCTGCAGCACTGGTCTCACCGCCTACATGGCTAACGCTCCTCCTGCATGCAGCAGGTTGTTGTCACCTCCTGCATAGCGCTGGCTCGTCTTGTGGCTTCTGGTAGAGAAGCCGCTCGTTTGTTTATGCGCCAGATAAAAAAGGTCTATTGACCTGAAAATAGCTGTAGAACTATGAATCTGTTGGTCATAGATTTCCTGGGTAAATACGTGCTACACATACCTGCTCAGGTGAAACATGAGAATCGCACAAATTTCTCCTTTATGGGAGCGTGTTCCTCCCTTTCGTTATGGCGGTACTGAACTAATTGTTCAATTACTTACAGACGAATTAGTTAGGCGCGGTCATGATGTTACCTTATTTGCTTCTGGTGACTCGATTACCAAAGCAAAACTTTGTTCAGTCCATAATCAAGCACTACGACTTGACTCTAATATCAAAGAGCCGACACTTTACGAGCAGATGATGCTTGCTGATGTTTATCAAAACGCCCATCATTTTGATATCATCCACTCTCACGTAGGTTGTCCTGCCCTTCCGTATTGCGGTTTTGTAAAAACTCCTACCGTACATACAATGCATGGCATTTTTACGCGCGATAACGAGAAAATGTATCGGCGTTTTGCTTGGCAACCTTTCATCAGTATTAGTGAGGCACAACGAGAACCGCGCTTAGGCTTAAACTACATTCATACCGTTTACAACGGTATTGATACAACCGTCTATCCCTTCCATCCCGAACCGACGCAACCTGCATACTTAGCATTTGTCGGGCGCTTCTCCCCAGAAAAAGGACCAGTGGAAGCGATTAAGATTGCTCGTGCTGCTGGCTTACCATTGAAGATGGCTGGCAAAGTTGACGTTGTTGACCGAGATTATTATCGAGAACAAGTAGAGCCTTTGATTGATGGCGAACAGATTCAGTACCTGGGTGAGGTTTCCCACGAAGAAAAAGTTAAACTGCTTGGTGGAGCAACTGTGACTTTGTTCCCCATCAACTGGCGAGAGCCTTTTGGTTTGGTCATGATTGAGTCAATGGCAACGGGTACACCTGTCATTGGCATGGGATTAGGTTCAGTACCAGAAGTGATTGCTCATGGGAAAACAGGTTTTATTTGCCATTCGCTGGAAAAAATGATTGAAGTGATTCCAGACGCCATGAAATTAAACCGTTCGACTTGTCGGGAATACGTTGTCAGTCGCTTTAGCGTTGAATCTATGACTTCGGAGTATGAGAGGGCTTATAAAATGGTCCTAGTCTAGAAGTCTGCACCTGCAACCCATCACTCCAAAAGTCACAAGACAATCGTGAAAATTGGTTTATGGGCAAGAGTGGATGAAATGGGGTAAAAAAAGGGACATGGAGTACCTTGTTTTTACCACCTCTAGAGTTTTGAGTTCAAACTTGGTCAATAAAAAATTTTTATTTTTATTTCAAAAATTGGAGACTCAACTAATATTATTTTAGTAATAATAG
>NZ_CAWMYC010000154.1:0-45517 GCF_963872035.1 Scytonema sp. HK-05 | reverse complement strand
CAAGGTTAGAAAATAACCGAGTGACTTGTGGGGTATCCGACTTCACAACAGCCTTCATATGGGTTTTACTAAGATACGCACATTCTGAAACAATATGAAACAGAATATAAACTAATGTAAATTATCTTATACCAATTCGGTATGAAGATGCACTTAATATTTTTAAACGAACCACAAAGACGCAAAGAACACGAAGGAAGAAGGAATAATTATTAAGTGCAAGTTTACGGAGAATTGGTATTAGCAAAAACTCTTTCAGGACTTCTGCCCTAAGTACAACTTTTCATAAATTCATAACGTTATCGTAAATTAGGGGGTTTAAGACCCCTTTGTCTATAGGTAATCTCAGTCTCAAACGGGGATTTCAACCCCGACTGAAACTGTCTTTAATTTTGAATTTTGAATGAGCGAATTTTGAATTGTTATTGGGTGGGCAACCAGACGGTAAAGCAAGTTCTTCCGGGGACAGACTCAACTAAAATGCTGCCGCGATGACGATTTTCTACAATTCGCCGGACAGTTTCTAAGCCAAGACCCGATCCCTTACCTACGGGTTTGGTCGTAAAGAATGGTTCAAAGATGCGGGATTGGATATCTGCTGGGATGCCTGAACCTGAATCGATAATTTCAACCCGGACATGATTTTTTTTAGAGAATGTGGTAATTTCCAAGGTGCCTTGACCGTTCATTGCGTCAATGGCGTTGTCAATGAGATTGGTCCAGACTTGGTTGAGTTCGCTGCCGTAGGCTAAAATTTTGGGAAGCGAAGGATCGTAGGAGCGATAGACCGTAATGCCGTATTTCAGCTTATGGCAGAATAACTGCAAGGTGTCTTCTAGTCCTTCATGAATGTTGACAATTTGTTGTGCGCCTTGATCTAGATAGGTATAGGATTTCATGGCACTGACAAGCGTAGCAATCCGTTCAGCTCCACGTAGTCCGCCACGAATCATAGACAAGACCTCAAAGGATAATGCCAGCCAGCGAAGTCCTTGATCACGCAGTTCTGTGGGGTCATTTTTCCAGGGCTGAGTTAGTTCCTCAAGGCTCTGAATTTCGATCCCTGCGGCTGCTAAAGGTGCTGCTAGTTTCCACGCTTGGTTAACTCCGTAGTTTTCTAGCCATTCCAACAGTTCCTCTTCGCGATCGCTTAAACTAATCAGGTCAACACGATTATTGGCAATAGCATCAAACCCAGCGTCTCGCACTGCTAGCCATCGCTGGCTATCTTCAGGCGCTACTTGGCGTTGCCCATAGATCAGGTTCATCCGCTCGAGTTCCCGTATAGCTGGAATGATCCCATTGAGCGATCGCACCAGGGCTGCTGCTGGATTGTTGAGTTCATGCGCTAATCCCGCAGCTAGAGTTCCCAGTGCAGCCATCTTCTCGCGAACGCGAATAAAGGACTCCAGACCCCGCAACCGTCGTTGAAAGGTGCGAAAGACAGCTCGCTCGAAATCGCGACACTCGTGCAGCAGCGTTAGGAAGTCAACAGCAGAAACTTCGTGAAGCTGACAGTCGGTTACGGCTCGCATGGTCACCAGCACTGGTTCTTCGGTCAACACCGGAACTTCCCCAAAATAATTAGGAGCATCCTGCTGTCCAATGGGCATTTCGACTCCATCCTGCAAACGAGTCATGCTCATTCGTCCTTTAGCCAAAATAAACACGCCTCTTGTACTTCTCTTGTCACCTTCTGGAAACAGTATTTCTCCTTGGAGCAAATGGATAGGTTTAACGCGATCGCACACCCATTCCAGTTGCGCTTGCGGAAGCTGCCGAAAGGCATCCAGTGTCAGCAAATCATCCACGCACAGCATTAGGTTATCTCCCTCTGAATATGAAGGCTTGAAGTCTTATCGCACATCACTAAGTACAAGATTGCACAAGTTCGTAACGATTTCCATCTCAATGCAATTGCGTTTCGTCATCAGCACTGACTAACAATTTTTACCCTGAGACTTGCTCTTTCCTTGTAAAACACATTGCTATGCCTTTTTCATAATAAGCAGCTTCATTAATAAACACGGGATAAACCGATGATTCTTCTTCATAGTAAATAGTTTTGCCATCAAAAGTGAGAAACAGAGGGTCTCCTGGTTTCAATTCTTCATAATCTCTACCTTGAAGCTGAGGATGAATCATACCTTGAATTTCCCCATTTTCATTTTTGGGATAATCCACGACTTTTAAGTGCTGATAAATAGTTACACTATGACTGACTTGTGGAATTTCGCCTTGATTATATTTTTCCAAATAATCCAGAATGGCATGAATAAGCTCTTCAGTTTTTTGAAACAGACTTGCTTGGAGAGTTCCCTGTGGGATGGGACCAACTTCAATACCAAAACCTTTGTCACATATAGAATTTAAAAAAGATGATTCTTTATCTGGTTCAATCCAACTATATATTTTCACTGTAGGTTCGATTGAATTCAAATAAGTTGCCAATTTTCTGTTAAATGGGTTGTCATCCAAAAGGACGATACTTAGTCCCATGTTAGCTGTAGAACTATGTAAATCCATGATAAAATCAACTTGAGGATTACCTTTTGGTCCTAAAAATTTATTGATAAATTTTGCTCTATTTTCTTCATAGGTAGACCCGAGAGAATTATTCAAGTCTTCTATAGAAAAGCAGCGGTTTAAGTCTTTGTCAAGATATCTCCTGTTCGCTTGAAAAGCCTGCGGATTAGCAAGCATTACCAGTGTTTCAAAGCTAGGTCTTTTAACAAGTTGTCGAAATGTCTCAAATTTTTTGATGAGATATGCACCTGTAAATTCATTTCCGTGGGTTCCTCCCACAATGGCAACCTGTCTGAATTTTTCCATGATTGTTGTAGAGGGCTTGGGGTAAATAAATGAAATACTTTAGATATTGTCCCAGCATTATAAGTAGATGGGCAGAAATAAACGCCCTAAATGTAGTAAGGGCTAATATTTTCGTCTCCCTACAGCAGCCGTAGCCGCACGACCAAAGCTGGGGGAATTTCTGTAATATACTTCCAAGAGAGACGTCCGTCTGGTGGCACTTCTGCGGCAAAAGCTGGTTCTTCAATTCCATCTAGGACAAAACCTGCTGCAAAGCAAGTGTTGAGAAGATGACTGACAGACCGATGAAAGTAGTAATGGGTAGTAGGCTGTCCTGGTATTCCAATTCCTTTTTCTGTACTTGGAGTCAAATACTCAGTTACTTTCACTGAGTACACAGTCGTCAGCGCTTCCTTTTTGATGACTTGCTCTGCCATCATGTGGCTACCATTGGAATTGAAACAAGGATGGAGAACTGAGAAGACAAAACGTCCACCTGTTTTTAATAATTGCGAAAGGGCGTTGAGCAAAGGTTTAATAGTTGGTATGTCCATCAGCGCCATGTTTGCAACAGCCGCATCAAACTGTCTGTGACCTAATGAGAGCAGTTGCGCTTCATTAGTCGCGTCGATATGCTGATAGACAATATTCATCTGCATCGGTGTGCGTTTACGGGCGCGTTCTAAAAAACTTTGTGAGAAATCGAACGCCACCACCTCAGCTCCCATCGCCGCTAAATGTCGGGAAAATTGACCGTTACCGCAAGCCACGTCCAATACTTTGTCACCAGGTTTTAGACCTAGTAAGCGCTCTGTCGCTGGAGCAATTAGAATCCGGTGAAAGTCATTACCATCTTCCCCCACTTGGTCATCCCACCAACCCCCAAGCTGATTCCAAATCTCTTGGCTCTCTTGTACCAATGCTTCTTGATCGGGCGCTGTATTATGATTGTTCATTTTTGTTATGTTCGCAACTACGACAACTACTTCGCTGTTGGGTCATCACTCACGTAAACAATTAGCTTGCCAAAGTTCTCACCGCGAAGCAAATCGGTAAAGGCACGCGGGGCGTTCTCCAAACCAACAACCACGTCTTCTCTGTACTTGAGCTTACCTTCTTTTAACCACTGGGAGACGTCACGCAAGAAATCTTCCTGCTGATGTTGGTAATGCCCTACAAGAAAACCTTTGATTGATGCACGCTTAATGAGCACTGGTCTTAAATTTGGACCAGCAGCAGGATTTACGGCGTTATACTCTGATATCAGACCCACCAGTGCAATCCTTGCCCCAAGATTAATCTGTTGCAACACAGCTTCTAAAATAGAACCAGCGGTGTTGTCAAACTAATATTGAATGTAAAGTCCCACTCCACATTCCCTCACGATAACCAAGCGTATTGTCAAAATCCCATAATAAATATTTCATTTTTTTTAATCATGGCAGCATAAGGTCAAAACTCTGTCGTAGGTTGGATTGAGGTAAGGAAACCCAACCTACAAACTTTCTAATGGTGTGACAGCAAAGAAGGTAGTTGGTACATGGAGTGGAAGACACGCGCTCCACATGCCTGAAGTGGAGTAGCCTCACTCTGCTTGGTGTAACCTAAAACTCTCATACCACCAGCAACACCTGCACGCACACCCAAAACGCTATCTTCTACAACAGTGCAAGAGGTCGCTTGAACTCCCATATTTTTAGCTGCATATAAGAATATGTCGGGTGCTGGCTTCCAGCTGCCAATTTCATACGAGCTAAAGATACGTCCTTCAAATCGAGGCAACAGGTTAGTGACACGCAGAGCTAACTTAATTTTTTCCACCGGACCACTGGAAGCAACGCAGATAGGTAAATTAATGTTGTCTAGAGCCGCCTCTATCCCGTCCACAGGACGTAGTTCACGCTCGAATGCTTCGGCAGTGCGGGCACGAAGCTGAGTCACAAAATCGTGCGGCATCTTTTTCCCAAGCCTTTGCTCAATAACAGCAACACAATCAGCCATTTTGCAACCTTTGAATAACAAAATGGCTTCTTCAAGTTCCAGTGCAAGTCCGAACTCTGCGACAAATTCGACAAGAACGCGATTGCCCAATGCCTCGCTGTCTACCAACACTCCATCACAATCAAAAATAACCAGTTCTGTTTGCACTTGTATTATTGTTCTTGATCAACTATGCTTTGACAACAAAATCCTGCGTAAACTCTGCTATCTCTATACGATTTCCAGCAGGATCACGGAGGAAAAACCTTTTGCATCCTGGAATGGGATTTTGATCGGGAAAGATTTCTACACCATGAGCTTCGATGTGCTGCCCAAAAGCATTCAAGTCATGGACTTGGTAACAAATGTGGCGTCTAGATGTTTCATTGTCAGGATTTTTCTCTACAGTGACGTGAATTTGGATGTCTCCTAACGAATACCATGCTCCTCCAAAAGCTTTGATAGGTTCTGGTTTGGGAATTTCCTCTAGTCCCAAAACTTTACTGTAGAAAAACACTGTTGCATCTTCCTTTTCGGGAGGCGATGTAATTTGAATATGATTAACTCCGTCGATCCACATTTTTTATCTCCTAGTTGGGGTTATACTGGCACGTCGGTTAATTTAGGCGGTAAAGATAGATATTCTAAGATTGACCAACAAGCTATTTGAGAAGCTTTCCCATGAGTAATGCGTTCTTCGGTGAAATAGCCAAGTTTTTTATAAAACGCTACTACCTCTGCATTAGAAGCACGAACCTGTAGATTAATTTTTGGACATTCCATTGCTATCAGTACACTTTCTGCGTGTTGCACTAGTTTGCTACCAATACCTTGACGCCGATGCTGGGGAGTAACTGCAACTGTGTACAGCCAACCGCGATGTCCGTCATATCCTGCCATTATCGTGCCAACGATTGCCCGAAGGGCAGTGCCCTCGTGCCCAATCGCACTATCTTTCTCAGCCACGAAAAACAATGGCTGTACTTTGAGCTTCTTTGTGATTACCAGTCTTGGGGCGTTGTGCGATGGGTTATCAGGAAATACCTGATTCCAAAGGTAACTGACAGATTTGGCATCGGATTCTTGGTAGAGTCTAATATTCATCGATTTTTTAATTGCTTTAAATCGATAGAATTACCGTAGTATTATACGAGAGATATCTTAAAAAATTTCGTTCTGCAATAAATTGCAAGCTAATTACTAAGATGACAAACGCCGGAATACGCACCCTCAACGTTAAAGTGCCTAACGGAAATTTGCAAATTCATGCTTATTTGGCTGAACCAGGAAATGAAGGGACTCATCCAGCCGTGATCGTGATTCAGGAAATCTTTGGAGTCAACATTCACATTCGAGACGTGACTGAACGACTTGCCAAAGAAGGGTATGTGGCGATCGCACCTGCTCTGTTTCAACGCACTGCACCTGGTTTCGAGGCTGGATACACGCCTGAAGATGTCCAGGTGGGTAGGAAATATAAAGACCAGACCAAAGCAGATGAATTGTTGAGCGATATTCAAGCGACCATCGCCTATTTGAGAACCTTACCATATGTGAAAGCAGATGCTATTGGTTCTATTGGTTTCTGCTTTGGCGGTCATGTCGTTTACCTAGCTGCGACACTTCCGGAAATCAAAGCCACAGCTTCTTTCTACGGCGGTGGGATTGTAACCTCAACTCCGGGTGGTGGTGCTCCTACCATTACTCGTACTTCAGAAATTAAGGGTCCGATTTACGCCTTCTTTGGCACCAAAGACACAGGAATCCCCATCGAGCAAACCGAGCAGGTTGAAGCGGAACTGCAAAAACATCAGATTCCCCATCAAGTCTTTCGCTATGAGGCAGAACACGGTTTCTTCTGCGATCGCCGCGCCAGCTACAACCCGGAAGCGGCTGCTGATGCATGGAAACACGTTCTGGAACTGTTCCAACAGAACCTTCAGAAAATCTAAATTCCTCATTAATTACTCCCTTTCCAGTCTAGAATTACCTAAATTTCTCTAACTCTTACCTCTGTGTCCTCTCTTGCCTCGTGCGGTTTTTTAATTAAGTAATCTTCGGGCGGGAAGGGAGTAGTTAATTCCATAAGCTAAAGATATTTAGAAGAAGTTTTCTGCCAAACAAAACTTAATTTGTCTGCCAGATAAGGCAAAAGGACACACATGAGTTTTGACACTATTGACTCTCAAGTAGAGTATTGGGATAATGTCGGTCTAACAAAAACCTTCCAGCATTCCGTTAATTTTGAGTGTTTGGATCAACTTCTCGACCAGGATGCCAAAATTCTAGATTACGGTTGCGGCTACGGTCGTATCACTCATGCTCTGACAGAACATGGTTATCAACGTGTAGAGGGTGTGGATTCCTCACAGCGCATGATTGAAAAGGCTTGTTGCATATATCCAAATCTCAATTTCAAATTCATCACATCGCCGCAGCTACCTTATGCAGATGGGGAATTTGATGCGGTACTGTTATTCACGGTTTTGACTTGTATTCCTCGCAATCAGGCTCAGATTGCATTAATCCAAGAGCTAAAACGCATCCTCAGAAGCGGAGGGTTACTTTATGTCAGCGATCTTTGTTTGCAGACCGATGAGCGTAACCTTAAACGCTATCGTGACTTCCAAGATAAGTATGGGATTTATGGCGTCTTTGAACTGTCGGAAGGTGTTATCCTGCGACATCATGATAGGACTTGGATTGAATCTCTCACATCAGACTTTGAGGAGATAAGGTTTGAGGAATTTGATGCTGTGACAATGAACAATAACTACGCCAAAGCATTTCAGTTGTTTGCGCGTAAACCTAAGACAGAATCGCTTGAAGCAGAATTTTCAAGGCTTAACATCTAATACAGTCATCGCGGTGATGCTTGCAACTAAGCAGACGAGGCGGGTTAAGCTGCGGTTGCTGAACACTCTTCCAAGTCTTCCATTTCCAAGGCGACAGATGGATTTCTGTATGCCTTTATTTCGATCACATTTCCACTCGGATCACTTAATAGCATCTTCGCTTGCTCTGCGTCAGTACCCACGCCAGAAACATTTGGCTTGACCTTGAACTGAACGCTCATTTCATCAAGGCGATTCGCAAGAGTTTCCCAATCACGCCACGCCAAAACCGCGCCAAAGTGACGCACGCCATGTTGTCCTGCTGGTAACACCTCAGAGGGTCGTTCGTGCAAAGTAATCTGACCTTCAAAGAGAAATATGTCGATCCACTTGTCACGGACACGACCGACCCTAGCATTGAAGGTGGTGACATAAAAGTTCTTGGCTTCTTCAAGGTCTCGGACGGGGAACGCAAGATGAAAAATTGGGCGAAACATTACGAGAGTTCCTTCTGGTCAAAGGGCTTGGGAGCTTTTAAGTAAGAAACTACCACCAAATATTGCCTACGTCAAAGCAATCAGGGGATTAAGCAGCTAACTTTTTTGACCTACTACTTCACACCAGCTTTGGGCAAAAAATCCATCTGGGTGCTGGCTCCATTCCCGCAAAGCCCTGCTCATCATCGTAATTGATTGCACATCAGCCCATCCCTTTTCCACCGCTTGCTCAACCTTTTGAGAAGCCTCAATTCGCAATGCCAGATATTCTGTAGCCAAACTTAACGGCTCATAGCACTGGTAGGAAGCAGAAACTTTGATTTGAGTAAACCCAGCTTGTCGTAGCAAAGCACGTAACTCTCTTCCCACATAGACATTACCGCCATTGTGCTGCTGAAGAAACTTGTAATACGAAAGTGCTTGCTCCAATTCCGGCGTAGAAGGCGCAATCAAAAAACCTCCCCAATCTGGACTGCGAATCCCCACCTCCCCTCCAGGTTTGAGAACTCGCAACAGT
Organism: Scytonema sp. HK-05; assembly: GCF_963872035.1. Classification (NCBI taxonomy): domain Bacteria; kingdom Bacillati; phylum Cyanobacteriota; class Cyanophyceae; order Nostocales; family Scytonemataceae; genus Scytonema; species Scytonema sp. HK-05. The sequence goes on along the minus strand of NZ_CAWMYC010000154.1, from coordinate 36,878 downwards.
TCCCGCAGCGCCTGTAAAGGTTGTTGAAGATGCTCGAATAAAGCATGAGAAAAGACTGCATCAAAGGAATTATCAGGGAAGGGTAAGGTATAAACACTTGCCTCGATAAAATCAACATTATTAATCGCTTGCTTTGCAGCATTTTCGCGGGCAATGCAAATTTGAGAAGCTTCCTGATCAATTCCCGTTACTGTACCAGGAAAGATTGCTTGCGCCAAACCCAAAGTTATCGTACCAGGACCGCAACCGCAATCGAGCAATTTCATCCCCGGACGCAGATAAGGCATGAAAAACGCTCCATGAAATTGTGCTGTGCGATGCATCATAAACTCAGTTGCATTGGCTGAATAGCCTGGAGTGTAATTCTCGGGCATCGTTTTGATTCCTGAATTGTCCTTGTATGAGCATCATAGGTAGACGCTTTTCAGATGTCCAATATATATTTGTTTGTATTTGAAACTTTTAAAGTATCAAAATTATGGAACTGCGACACCTGCGCTACTTTATTGCTGTGGCTGAAGAACTGCACTTCAGTCGAGCTGCTGAGCGGGTGCATATAGCTCAACCACCCTTGAGTCAACAAATTCAGCAGTTGGAAGCAGAATTAGGAGTCGAATTATTTCATCGCAAAACTAAGCGACAGGTGCAGCTTACAGAGGCTGGACGGGTGTTTTTACGAGAAGCTTATCAACTGTTGGCGCATTTGGAGGTGGCAATTCAGGTGACTCAACGTACGGGACGAGGAGAAATCGGACAACTGCGGGTAGGGTTTATCAGTCCAGTCACTTATGATTTATTGCCTGGTATTCTGCAACAATTTCGGCAACAGTTTCCAGAGGTGGAATTGGTGTTGCAGGAGTTAACGACGGCTGAGCAGGAGCAAGCGCTTCGCGATCGCCGCATTCATGTTGGCTTTGTGCATCTACCTTTAGAAGATGACACCCTAAATTGGGAGTGCATTCAGCAAGAAACTCTGATTGTAGCGTTAGCCCAAACTCATCCTTTAGCGCAACAAGAGCGTATCGCAGTGCAATCTTTAGCGAATGAGCAGTTTATTTTATTTCCTCGTTATCTAGGAGTCGGACTTTATGACAAGATTATGGCTCTTTGTCAGCAAGGCAATTTCACTCCGAAGGTAGCACAAGAAGCAATCCAGATGCAGACAATTATTGGACTAGTTTCAGCCGGAATTGGAATTGCAATTGTGCCGTCCTCTTTGCAAAATCTTCAGCGTACTGGCGTAGTTTACCGAGCGATCGCGCAGAGCACAGTGCCATTCGCGCAGCGTCTCCGTCAGGAGAAGGCGATCGCACAAAAAACACCTTTAATCGAAACTGCGGTAGTGTGGCGAGGTGAGGAAGAAATACCAGTGTTGCGGGAATTCCTCAAAGTTGTTATGCCGTTTCCTGCAATCTCTCACCTTAAAGTAGATGATTGACATCTCCTTATCTGAGGAATCTGCGCTAGCAGCAACCATCCAAGCAATCTCTCACCTTAAAGTAGATGATTGACATCTCCCCCGGTTGGAAACACTGGGGATTCTAAACTGTTGTTGCTCCGAGGGCTTTTAGCCCATCTACGCAACGTTTACGATATGATTTATTTAATCGAGTAAACAAATCAATTCGTTGTGGCACTGTCAAAGATGCCCTACCCACCTCGACTAGGTTTAAACCTAGCTGTGTGGCTATTTTTCTCATGATGTTGGCGCTCCCATTGCAATCTGCATTAATGAGATGACCATCACGACTGCGGTACAGCCCGCGCTTCACCCTATCACCCGATGGTTTCCACCCCACGGGTTTTTCACCGTATTTAGGCAAAGAATCACCGTCAAGAAATGACGCTTTTGATGTGTACGCTTCTTCCGTAACTGTTAAGACTATTCCGTATTCTTTCGAGAGTTGTTTAAGTCGCTCAATTAACCGTCCTGTAGGGATGACAACAAAGTTTTGATTGTTGCGCTTGCCCATATTAGAACCACTTTTTTGTCCTTCGTTCCAACCAATGACAAGGTTCCCGACTCTGTCATTCAAGCACTGGTTGATGATGAACCGTGCTGCTTTGTTTACCGCGTCACGCATTTGGTTATTACGTTTACGCTGCACTCGGTCAAGGTTAGAATCCCAGTAAAGGTCTGCAAAACCTTGTTTGTACTTGGCGACAAGGCGACAGTACCCTTGGTTCATGTTCCTCAGCTTGCGCCCATCCAAAATTAAGCTTTTTCCACGAGTTGAGACACCTGTTAGCCAGTTTGTTCCACCATGATCAAACGACCATGCCTGGGTGTAGTCAAGATTGGGATTAATATCAATTGATTGCTTACCATCGTCAATAACCCAATCAATCCATAACTCGCCCAAATAAGGACGTACTGTCACTTCCTTGACCCAGTCCGAATCAATAAAATCAGGCAGATGCAAGCATACTTCAATTAACAGATGCGGCTTGGTTTCGCGGCTAATTGATGGGTAGAAGCAACTATCTCTATAGTTGAGCGCCTGACGTGGAAACGTTACTGCTGCAAGTCCTCCCTTTTTGCGGTATTTAGGCAACGAAGGCTTGTCAACTTCACCTTTGTAATAAGCGTTGACCAACCGGTTGTAACTAGTAATCGACTCGCCTACAGTCTTTAATGTTTGCTGGGCTGACTGTGCAGCCATTGATTTGTAATGCGGATTCTCTTTAAGGGCTTTGTCTAATTCTGGGTAGGCTGTACTGCACTTATATGTTTTCCACCCGTAGCGCAATTCATCACCACGCCAGTAAAGCGTAAATACCTCCCCTTGTTGTTCCTGCTTACTGTAATGGGTTTGACGGGTATGGTAGATTGCTGAATTTATCAGGCTATTAGCGTGTTCACACTGGTCAACCCAGAACGCTTTTTCCTCATCAGTAAACTTTGCTCTAACTGGAATTGTCCTGTACAGTTGACTCACCTCGTGTTGCTTTGTTAGTATACGCTCAGCTTACACTGCGCACCTAAAATATCTCAATAAGAAAAGGTCAAAAAGGACAAAAAAATATCCCGTACTTGCACGATGAAGTCAAAACAAAACGCACTGTTTTATTAACTCCAACTGCTTGGGACATACTAAAAACAAAAGCAAAAACCAAAAATATTAGTATCAGTGAATTAATGGAACAGTGGGCAAGAGACACTTTGGACTAAAGTCCTCTGTGTCGGGTTTCATCCCCTTCTTAAAAGGCTTGTCATTACCCACATTTTTCTCAAACAATGCGAGCACCAAAAATTTGATTCTAGACCGCTGATTCTGACGTTGTCATTCTCAATAATTTTGATTTAATGAGAATTCAAATAAATGACTTAAACAGAGTAAAACCAAGTTCTAGTAAAGCTTTCAAGAGATATGGGTAATGACAAGTCTTAAAAGGTAGGGGTTCTCACCCTCCCGCCCTTATATGATAGATCGAGGAAGTAACGCTCTACTTTTAATTAAATCAGGCATCAAAACCCTAAAGTGAAAGTCTATGACTAACAAAAAGGTCGCCCTAGTGACAGGAGCATCATCCGGGTTTGGGGAGTTAACAGCTCACCTACTGGCTCAAAAGGGATATCTTGTCTTCGGCACGAGTCGCAAGGAACATTCAGCATCTGAAGGGGTAGAAATGCTGACCTTGGATGTTAAATATGACTCCTCAGTGCAATCGTGCATCAAACAGTTGCTCGCACGGACTAACCACATTGATTTGCTCGTCAATAATGCTGGAGAAATACACGCCAGCATGCTTGAGGAAACTTCTTTAGAACAAGCCAAGGATATTTTTGAAACAAATTTTTGGGGTGTTGTCCGTCTCACTAATGCCGTTTTGCCAATCATGAGACAGCAACGTAGTGGGCATATTATCAATATGAGTTCAGTAGCGGGATTGATAGGCGCACCCGGTCAAGGTTTTTACTCAGCCAGTAAATTTGCACTCGAAGGTTATAGCGAAGCACTGAGCGTGGAACTAGATCCGTTCAATATCAAAGTCTCTTTAATTGAGCCTGGTTATTTCAAGACCAACTTCAACGACGCTATGTTGCAACCCACCTCCACTTATGCTGATTACGACACTGTACGTGATGTCATTCGCTCATCAGTCAGTCAGGCAATTGGACAGGGTGACAATCCTGAAAAAGTTGCACAGATGATTGTCTCGGTAGCACAAAACCAGTCGCCGCGATTACGGTATCGTGTTGGCTATGAGGCGCAATGGTTGCCTCGGCTGAAAGCGATACTACCAGATAAGCTGTTTCGATTTGGTGCCCGCAAGCGGTTGAACCTGCCATAACCACAAGTCTGATTTAAAAATCCCCTACGGGCTTATCCCCATAAATAGAATTTAGAGGCTTGCGCCCTCCGATTTTTAGTCAGGCGATCGCTTTATCGCATTTGCATAAATAAAATAATTATCCGTCACCTTCACCTCAGCATCAAATCCTACTTGCGTTAGCTTGTCGCGCAGTTCTTCCGGCTGATAAAAAATTTTAACTATCTTAAATTCTTGCTCATTATTTAACTTTCGTGTGATGTAAATATCGCCGTTGTTTTCTAGAATATGGTTCTTCGCTGTTGATGTTGGTTCAAAGCGAGAGTCAAGGATAAAAACTTGTCCACCAACGCGAACCGATTTATAGACTTTTGCTAAAAACGAATCAACTAATGTTGGTGGTACATGAGACAACCAAAAGGAGAAAAATACTAAATCATATTCAGCATCCGGTTCCCATGAGAATAAATCGACTTGTCGATATTCGATGTTAGCAGCACCTAACTTTCTGCGGTTAATTTCAATCACTTCTTGCGAAGCATCAAGCGCTGTAATTTTCTTGCCAATATTTAAAAGTTCCTGCGTCCAAATACCTGTCCCACACGCTAATTCTAAGATATTTTCTACCCCACCAATTTGGTATAATTCACTTTTGACTACAGCAGCTTCATTGAACCAACGCTGATTGATTTCCTCCCCACGGTCATAGCGTCCAGTTCTGTAGAACCATTCATCATATTCCTCGGCTCTGGCGCTATAATATTCAATTTGTTGTTGAATGATATTATTTGTCATGGGGTATTCCCTCATTTAGTTGTCCTAGAAGTCTTGTTCTTAATCCCTGCAATCAGTGTCCGATCCATCTGTAAATATAAACAGGATGCATGAAACCCAGCCTCTCGCAACCAAGTGAGAAGTTCTTCAAGGGTGGCGGGATAATCTGCTTTTTGTGGCAATCGCTGCAGATAATATTCCCCACTCCATCCACTCTTAATCTGAGCCTGTTGCTCTAAACGCTCCCAAAGAGTGATGTAAAGATGAGATAAGTGTGCTGTATCTATAGCAATCCGGTCTGAGAGTAGGAAGATTCCATCATCTTCAAGGATGCGATAAACATATTTGAACAGTTCCAGCTTGTTCTGATGTGGAATATGGTGCAAAGCTTGAACACTTATGGCAATTTGATACTGCCTTTGAGGCAAATAAAGCTTCTCTAAATCCCTAAAATCATGTTGAATGATCACACAGTGGTCTAAAAAGGAACCCAATCGTTTCTGTGCCAGTTCCAGCATGGCGGGAGAATAATCAACACCAACGATGTCTGCTTCAGGTCTTTGAGCAAAGATTGTCGCTTCAATTTGTCCTGAACCAATACCCAAGTCAAGAATCGTTTTTCCGGCTTGGTATTCTTTGCTCACAATAGATAATAAAATATCTAGATGTTCTGCTCGTGTATGATTGCCTGCAAGTGCTGTTTTATCCCATTGTTCAGCAAAGTCTCGATTGAACCACTCATCTGGAATAGAGCTTAATTTATCTGGCATAACGGCGGTAACTCCTAGTCTTGCACTCGTTATTGCTTACCTCACTTTTATATTTTCTTTAATATACGGTAGTTTGATAAAAATTGCGTAGTATAATCCGAATGATTTTATTAAAATTGCTTGCAATAGCAATATTTTCCTAGATTGACAAGCGATCGCCTTTGACGAGTTCAACATTGTGGGGTGTCAGTTGTATCCAATCCGAGTGTTAAGCGTTTTTAGAAACTTTTTTGGTATTTTCAGATGGCAAAGAATTCGCACCTTTTCCCTACTGTTTGCCGTGGGATTGGGCTTGAGTCTAGCTATCTCTGCTTATGCTCCAAGCGCAAACGGCAGTAGCAGTCATTCTGGAACAATACCGATACCCCAGACAAGACAAACATCTTATGAGACTTCTCAGACTGTAGCAGCAAATAATGTGGTTCGCATTGGCTATCAAAAGGCAGCGACTATCCTCAATGCGCTGAAGAATAGAGGGGAATTGGAGAAAGCTTTGGCAAGTTCCGGTTTTTCTGTGACGTGGAATGAATTTCCCTCAGGTCCCCCCTTGTTAGAAGCAATAAACTCTGGGAGCGTTGACTTTGGCTACACAGGAGAATCACCGCCCATCTTTGCCCAAGCTGCAGGCACTCCTTTAGTTTATGTTGCTTACGATCCCTGGAGTCCTAAAGCTGAAGCTATCCTTGTTCCCAAAAATTCACCCATCAAAACGATCGCTGACCTCAAAGGTAAAAAAGTTGCCTTTGCCAAAGGCTCAAACACCAACTATCTGGTGGTGAAAGCATTAGAAAAGGCAGGATTACAGTATAGTGACATCAAACCAGCATTTCTCCAACCGGCTGATGCTCGTGCCGCGTTTGAGGGAGGAAACGTTGATGCTTGGGCAATTTGGGACCCGTACTTAGCCGTAGCAGAGAAAGCAACAGGCGCACGTATCCTAACCGATGCAACAGGACTGGCTCCCAATCGCGGATATTATCTTGCTGCGAAATCTTTTGTGCAAGCTCATCCTGACACCTTGAAAAAGCTTCTAGAACAGGTCAGAAAAACGACCGACTGGGCGAAGAAGAATTCTGCAGAAGTGGCAAAATTTCTCTCTTCTGAGTTAAAGATTGATGCTGGTGCATTGGAAGTTGCAGAAAAGCGACGCGACTATGGAGTGCTTCCCATCACTAATGAAGTGATTGCTGCACAGCAAAAGATTGCTGATACCTTCTACAAAATCAAACTGGTGCCGAAACAAGTCAGTATCAAGGAAATTGTTTGGAAAAGCAGTTGAACACAGATAGAGGCACGGCATTGTGCCTCTACATAAATTTTGGCTTGGTGCAATTAATCTCGTTTCCAGGTTCCACCTGGAAATGCCCTTCAAGCGGCTTTGCCGCAAGTAAGGCAGGCAGAGCCTCCCAATGGTATTCCCAGCCAGAGACTGGGAACAAGGCAATGTCTTAAAGCAAGGAGTGGAACTAGATGAGGGAGTGAGGAAGCGAGAAATCGTTTGTTTGGTAAGGCTTTTGGGAAGAGAAACATGAACATAAATACTCAGTTAATCAAAACAGATGTGCTGGTCATTGGGGGCGGTACAGCAGGGACAATGGCAGGGATCAAGGCAAAACAGGCGAATCCTGATGCAGACGTGTTGATTTTGGAAAAAGCAAATATTCGTCGCAGTGGTGCGATCGCCATGGGAATGGATGGGGTCAACACAGCCGTGATTCCCGGTCATTCCACGCCAGAACAGTACGTCCGCGAAGTCACAATTGCCAACGATGGCATTCTCAACCAAAAAACCGTCTATCAAACAGCAAAGCTAGGTTACGAAACCATTCAAGAACTGGAAAGTTGGGGCGTTCAGTTCCAAAAAGACGCTCAAGGCAACTACGATGTGAAACAGGTGCATCGGGTAGGAAAGTACGTGCTACCCATGCCAGAAGGTAAAGACCTTAAACCAATTCTCACGCGACAAGTCAAGCGGCATAAAGTCAATGTGACCAATCGCGTTATGGCAACTCGCGTTTTGGTAAAAGACGGACGAGCAATTGGTGCAGTTGGGTTTGATGGGCGCAGTGGTGATTTTGTTGTCATCCAAGCAAAAGCAGTCATCCTCTGCACAGGGGCTTGCGGGCGGTTGGGACTTCCTGCATCCGGCTACCTGTACGGCACTTACGAAAACCCCACCAATGCGGGGGATGGTTACTCAATGGCGTACCATGCGGGGGCAGAACTGACTAACATCGAATGCTTCCAAATTAACCCCCTGATTAAGGACTATAACGGTCCCGCCTGTGCATACGTTGCAGGTCCCTTTGGCGCATACACCGCCAACGCTGAAGGATACCGCTTCATTAATTGTGATTATTGGAGCGGTCAAATGATGCTAGAAGTGTGGAAGGAATTAAATTCCGGCAGAGGTCCAATTCAACTGAAAATGACTCATTTGGATGAAGATACAATTTCTGAAATTGAGTCGATTTTATGGTCAAACGAGCGACCTAGCCGAGAACGCTTTCACGAAGGTAGGGGCGAAGATTACCGCACCCACGGCATTGAGATGAATATCTCAGAGATTGGGTTATGCAGTGGACATAGTGCTTCTGGTGTTTGGGTGAATGAGAAAGCCGAAACGAGTGTACCGGGACTGTATGCAGCGGGAGACATGGCAAGTGTTCCCCACAATTATATGATTGGGGCATTTGTGTTTGGCAGGATAGCAGGAACTCATGCTGTTGAGTACATCAAAGACTTAGAGCATACCGAACCCGATCCCGAGTTTTTAGAAGCAGAAAAAGCTCGCATCTATGCACCCCTGAACCAACCCAATGGCATTCCCCACACACAAGTAGAGTATAAGCTGCGACGACTGGTGAATGATTATCTGCAACCGCCGAAATCTGGTCACAAGATGGAAATTGGGTTAAGGCATTTTGTTCGCTATCATGAAACTCTGGCTCAAATGGGGGCGCGTGATCCTCATGAACTTATGCGCTGCATAGAGGTGCATTTCATTCGCGACTGCGCTGAAATGGCAGCAAAAGCATCACTTTATCGTCGCGAAAGTCGTTGGGGTCTTTATCACTATCGTCTGGATTTTCCAGAGAAGAACAACGATGAATGGTTTTGCCATGTCAATTTGAGAAAGGATGAGTCTGGGGAGATGGTGCTGTTTAAGCGTCCCGTTGAGCCTTATGTTGTGGAGGTGGATTTAGATAAAGAAGTTTATAATGTGGCGGTTCAGTGAAGTTAATTTGTAAAAAGTTTCTTGTTCAACTCGAATTTAATAAGCAAAAAGGCATATTGCTTTCTCAAAATGCTTGATTGATTTCTCATTTGAGTCGTTCACGCATTATTCACTTGGAGATAGCTTAATGAGTAAGACATTGTATTTAGTGCGACATTGCCAAGCAATGGGGCAAGAACCCGATGCTACATTGACAGCACAAGGACATCAGCAAGCGATCGCGTTAGTTGATCTGCTGTACAATCGCAACATTGAGCGAATTATTTCTAGTCCGTTTGTCAGAGCCTGTCAATCCATCGCTCCCCTTGCAGAACGTCTGGGTTTGCACATTGAGATTGATGAACGGCTTACCGAACGGGTACTGGCTTCAACTCCACGAGCTGATTGGCGGGAACGATTGGCTGAGACATTTGTCGATCTGGATTTGTATTTGGAAGGTGGTGAGTCAAGTCGAACTGCAATGATGCGTGGAGTTGCTGTGGTTAGTGAAGTATTGCAACAGGCAGCAAGCACAATCGTCATCGTTACCCATGGCAATTTAATGACATTAGTCTTAAAGTATTTTGACGATCGCATTGGCTATGCCGAATGGGAGCAATTGAGCAATCCAGATGTGTACCGCGTGTATATTCTTGCTGCTGAAACGCACATAGAGCGATTGAGTCAATCGTTATCATCTGTGAACTTTTAACTCGCTAGGATAACTACGGTGAACACCCAACCCGTGAAGAACCCAACTATGAAAGCAAAAGAATGGATACTGCTGTTCATCCTGTCTTTATTGTGGGGTGCTTCTTTCTTTTTCAGCAAGATTCTTCTTAGTGCGCTTTTTCTCGGTGTATTTGTCCTCGGTGAAAGGTTGGATTCGACTGATTTTGCAGGTATGGCACTTATTTTCACAGGTCTTGCCGCCATTGATGGAAGGCTCTTTTCCCGAATTTGGCGGCGTTAGCAAACTTCCGTTCAGTTAAGATGCCATTGCTTTGGTACTTATGACATTTTTAACCAGCTAAAAGTTTCTTGTATCAGGCATTAGACTTCTGTGACAACTGTAACAATTCCTCAAAAAAGGTATCTGTGTTAGAACTTTACAGTTATTATCGTTCAACGGCTTCATACAGAGTGCGAATTGCACTAGAGTTGAAGAAAATTACCTACCTTTACAAAAGTGTCTCCAACTTAAGAAAAGGTGAGTTGCAATTCACAGATGAATACTACAAAATTAACCCTCAAAAAATGGTTCCTACCCTGATTGATGGTGAAGCTGTTATCAGTCAGTCTTTAGCTATCATCGAGTATCTTGAAGAACGTTATCCTCAACCTGCACTCTTACCAAAGCATAGTTTTGCAAGAGCTTATTCACGCCAAATTGCGCTTTTGGTAGCATGCGATATTCATCCTTTAAATATTAAGAGAGTCCGGCAGTATTTGACTTCACCAATGGGTCATAATCACTCTGAGAAAATGGATTGGTATCGCCACTGGGTAGACGAAGGCTTAACAGCGATAGAGTACCTTCTCACCAACAGTAAATTTCGTGGCAGTTTCTGTTATGGTAATGAGCCAACAATAGCAGATTTGTTCCTTGTCCCTCAAGTTTATAATGCCGAGCGATTTGGATGTCCACTACAGCCATATCCAACTATTTACAAAATTTACGAAGTATGTATGAATCATCCAGCGTTTATTGCAGCACAACCACACTTGCAACCTGATGTTTCAGAGTACAGTCCTGACGATGAATATTAAGAATAAATGCTGTCACAGTTGAATGATATCAAAACTTAAATTAGAAGCTGAGTTAGTTGCATGATTACTGAATTGACTACTCATCCTCAAGTTAAAATCAGACCAGCCGAGAGCCAAGATGCACAGCGGATTGCTATCCTTTGCGAGCAACTCGGGTATTCTGCCACGCAACAACAAATACAGCAACGCCTCGCCCAAATTCAACACAATGTAGCTCACGTTGTCTATGTCGCAACCTTAGCAAATGATTATGTTATTGGCTGGGCACACGCCCATACTTGTGACCTAATAATTATGCCCACCCAGGCGATACTCTTTGGGTTAGTTGTGGACGAGGATCATCGTCACAGTGGGATTGGACGTCTTTTGATGGAACACATTGAACAGTGGGCTTCTCTGCTTGGTTGTCAAGGAGTTCTCTTCCGTTCTAATGTTAAACGTAAAGAAGCTCATTCTTTTTATGAAAAAATTGGCTACACCAATATAAAACAATCGCTGACATTTTATAAAACATTGATTTAGAAAAACAAAGAATGAAATCTGATGACTAATCTTAGCGTTAACCTTAACAAAGTCGCTCTACTTAGAAATTCTCGAAATTTTGGCATACCGAGTGTTATCGAGGCGGCTTCTACCTGTATTCAAGCAGGCGCACAGGGCATTACAGTTCACCCACGTCCAGATCAGCGACATATTAAGCCTGAAGATGTTTATGAACTGGCACAAATACTGAGTGTAGAGTTCAATATAGAAGGTAATCCATCACCTCAATTCTTAGAGATCATACGAGAAGTCAAGCCAACGCAATGTACCTTAGTTCCCGATGCACCTGATGCTTTTACATCAGATCATGGATGGGATCTGGCTGCAAATGGTTCTTGGCTTAGACCAATTATCCAAGAACTAAAAGACCTCGGAGTTCGAGTGAGTCTGTTCATGGACGCCGACTTAATTCAAATTGAACGTGCCAAAGAGATTGGCGCAGATCGCATAGAGTTATATACAGAACCTTATGCTACAGCTTTTCGTAACGGCGATGTAGAGCCAGTGTTTCAGCAGTATCAAAAAGCAGCGCAGAAGGCTCAAGAAATTGGTTTAGGAGTGAATGCTGGACACGATTTAAACTTGCAAAACTTAGAAAAATTTTGTTCAATTCCCGGCATACTTGAAGTTTCTATTGGTCATGCTCTGATTGCAGATGCTTTGGATGTGGGGTTATTTAACGCTGTGCAAGAGTATTTAAGAGTTCTTGGTGGGAGCATCCCAAATGTTTGAGTTTCTTTTTAAACGCAAAGGGTCGCAGAGGTTGGCGCAAAGGAACGCAAAGTGTGAATTAAAGTTACTTTATTTTGCGTTTTGAAAAAATTGGTATGCTCCCTTCTTGCTCGTCATTAATTATGAGTTCTAGGAAAATTGTATCCTTTAGTATTCTAAAAACAGAAAGTAATTTCTCAATAACCACAATATGCAAATAACAGCATCTTCCATGCCTCAAGGATTTAGCACATTTACTGCCAACCTGGGAATACGAGATACTAGTGAAGACTTCTTATTTGTTAAATCGGATGTTCCTAGTGTTGCTGATGGAGTCTTCACTCAAAGTATTTTTGCAGGACCAAGTGTGACGATTAGCCGTCAGAATTTAAAGGACTCACAAGCACAAGGAATTATTGTTATATCGAAAAATGCAAATGTCGCTAATGGTTCTGTTGGTAAAGCTGATGCAGAAGAGGTTATTCAACTTGTTTCTACCGAGACTGGGGTTCCTGCTCATGATATTTTGATAGCTTCTACAGGTGTCATTGGCAGACGTTACCCTATGGAAAAAATCCGCTCAGGTTTATTAGGAATGGGAGAAAAACTCGCTGCTGCGGATTTTCATTTAGCATCTCGTGCTATCATGACCACCGACACTGTATCTAAGCTGGCGACACGGCAAGTTGGAAATGCCAAGCTGGTAGGAATTGCTAAAGGTGTCGGCATGATTGAGCCTAATATGGCTACGCTGCTCACTTTCTTTTTTACTGACGCTGCAATTCCAAAAGATGTACTTCGTTCTATTTTTCGACCTACGATAGATAATACTTTTAATTGCTTAAGTATAGACACTGATACTTCTACGAGTGACACCGCTATCATTCTTGCAAATGGTTTAGCTGGTGAAGTCGAAGAATACGAGTTTTCTCGTGCATTGTATGAAATTTCCCATGAGTTAATGCTGAAGGTTGCCCGAGATGCAGAAGGCGCTACCAAATTGATTGAGGTGACAGTAGATTCTGCAATCAACTATGCACAAGCTAAACGAGTTGCTAAGGCAATTGTGAATTCTCCATTGGTAAAAACTGCTGTCTATGGAGCAGATCCCAATTGGGGAAGAGTCGCTATGGCTATAGGCAAATGTGAAAATGATAGAGAGATAAATCCAGACAATGTTGTGATTAGGTTTGATGAGATTCAAGTTTATCCTAATAGTTCAAGCGAGGACAATCTTGAGAAATTGCAGAAAATTATGTCCAAAGATAAGGTAAAGATTCATGTCAGTCTTAATATTGGTGAAGCTTCGGCAACTGTATGGGGTTGTGATTTGTCAGAAGGTTATGTAGATATTAATGCCAAATATTCAACCTAATTAATAATTTCATTTTGGGTGCTAATGCCTACTTACGATTTAATTGGTCAAAAATATTCAAGAACTCGTGTTCCTGATTCTCGCATTGTGAATGCGTTAATCGAGTTGCTCAATTTGCCAAAAGGTAGTACGATCGCTGATGTTGGGGCTGGTACTGGTGGTTACAGTCGATCGCTTGCCAACCAAGGATTTTCAGTCTATGCTGTAGAACCTTCTTCAGTGATGCGAAAGCAAGCACAAGAACATCCACAAGTTGAATGGTTCACTGGCTATGCAGAAGCTCTCCCTTTGCCAGATAATTCTGTTGATGGAGTCGTAAGTATCCTGACTATTCATCACTTTTCCAACCTCAAAAAAGCCTTTCAAGAAATGCATCGAGTTGTCAAAGATGGGGCAATTGTTGTCCTGACTTTTGATATCAGACTGGCTGAGAAAATATGGCTGTATGATTATTTTCCTTGGCTTTGGGAAGATGCAGCGCGCTTTTTACCACTCAACGAACTTACAGAGTTGATTCAGGCAAATACCACTAGACGTGTTGAAGCTATCCCATTAATGTTGCCTTATGATTTATCCGATTTGTTTGCAGCCGCAGCTTGGAGACGCCCTGAAATGTATTTACAATCAGAGGTGCGTGCAGGGATATCATCTTTTGCTTTAGCTGATCCCAATTTAATACAGCAAGGAGTCAATTCACTTGCAGCAGATTTAAGTAGTGGTGCATGGGATGCCAAGTATGGAGAGATTCGTAAATTCAGAGAAATAGATGTAGGTTATCGTTTCCTGAAGGGAACTATAGCTGTTTAAGATAAACCTCATAAAGAGTTAAACCTGTCACAAATCAAAGGAGTAACGTTATGGCTTTAGCAAACCAAAGAGTAGATGTAGCCGTTATCGTTGATGAATCTAGATGCTTGGAAAAATGTAACGCCTGCATCGAAGTTTGTCCTCTAGATGTCCTTGCAAAGAATCCAGAAACAGGGAAAGCTTATATGAAATACGACGAGTGTTGGTTCTGTCTGCCTTGTCAGAAGGAATGTCCTACAAACGCGATTACAGTCCAGATTCCTTTTTTGTTGCGGTGAGTTAATTTTGGATTTTGATACCAAGTTGCGGCTCAATTACCTCACCCCCAGCCCCTCTCCGCGAGTTCGGAGAGGGGTGCCCGTGAGGGCGGGGTGAGGTGTAAGTCATGAATGCAACTTAGTATGAACCCCAGATGGACGCCGAAGTAGATGGACGCAGATAATTTTTTGTTCTATCTGCGTGTATCTGCTATAGGTTGCGGTTGCAATTTTAAATCTTAAATTGGGAAATATGGCTGCGGATACAGATTCTGAGTTAAATCAATGGTTGGAAATGTTGCGATCGCCCGACGTTAGCGATCGCCTGGTTGCTGTCAAAACGTTGCAACATTTGGGCGATGAAGCGGCAATTGATGCGCTGATTGCAGCCTTAAAAGACGAGAGTACTGCTGTGCAAAAAATTGCGGTAGCAGCCCTTTGGGAACTTGCTCATCCTGTCGCTGTTCCTGCTTTACTCGAATGTCTCGCTTCACCCGAGGAAGAAATTCGCAGCGAGGCTTTATCAGCTTTGGGTGAGTTAATCTCCTCTGAACATTTGCTATTGTTGCTCGATGCTTTACATCAGGAGGATGTTCACCTTCAACTCAACGTGCTGATTCTTTTACGGAAGATTCACGATGCCCAGTCTTTGCCTGCGGTGTTAAGTTTCTTTGAGTCAGAACATCCGCAATTGCGAGAGGCGGCTGTAACGACTCTGCGCTATCTCAATCAAGTCAAGCGATGCCCACCTGCTCTACTTTTTCTAAATGATCCCGATAACGGCGTGCGTCGTGAGGCTGCTCTCACTCTAGGACATTTAGCAGATGAGGGGGTTGTGGCGTTACTGAGTCAAGCCCTGACTTCTGATCCAGACTGGCAAGTGCGTCGTAATGCTGCCAAGTCTCTGGCAATTCACGCTAACTCGGACGCAATTCCTGCAGTCCTTTCGGCGCTCAAGGATGAACACTGGCAGGTGCGAAAATTTGCTATACAAGTGTTGCAAAAAGTACCAAATGAGCAGTGCTTACCCGCACTTATTGAAGCGTTGGCAGATGAGTTTTCGGATGTGAGGAAAGAAGCGGCGATCGCCCTTGGCAACTTAGGCAATCCCAATGCCCTCAATGCCTTACAGCAAGCGCTAGATGACCCGGATCGAGATGTTGTTATCTACTCCCAACGGGCGATTCAGAAAATTCAGAAACGTGCATAGATAGTTCACTGTAGGGATAAGCTTATTTGTAGTTTGGTTGTAAAGAAATGTTAAGTAGCATCCACTGCACCAAGAGCCAACAAGGTTGCTTTCTGCGCTTCTGTCAAACCTGTTACTCCGTAAATATTCATGCTCTCATAAAGGCATTCTACTCTCAGAGTCTTGATGCACTCCTTTGTCTGCATATCCCATATCTTGATAGCACCATTGCCATCGCCACTAACTAAGATATGACCTTCAGGACTAAAGGCAATAGACATCACCCAAATATGATGGTCTTCCAAGGTAGCAATGCACTCAGCTGTGGCTACATCCCAGAGTTTGATGGTGCCGTCACTGCTGCCACTTGCAAGGATATCACCTTGAGGACTAAAGGCGATCGCCCACACCCAATTTTTATGTGCTTGGACTATATGAATACACTTTCCTGTTTGCACATCCCATAGCCGCACAGTGCCATCTGCACTACCAGTCGCAAGCATATCACCTTGAGGACTAAAGGCAACCCACCAAACCCAACTGCAGTGTCCTTTGAATGTTTGATAGCATTGCCAGGTTTCTAAATCCCAAATTCTGGCGACATCATCAAAACTGCCGACTGCCAGCTTTTTGCCATCTGGGCTGAAGGAGATAGACATAGCGACATGTTCCGGGTGACTGTGCAGAATTTCACCTGTTGCTATATCCCAGAATTTGATAGTACGGTCATAGCTGCTACTTGCCAACAGACAACCATCTGGACTGAAAGCAACCCCTGTCACCAGACTTGTATGTCCCTGCAAGACTTTGATGCACTTACCTTCCAGCACATCCCACAACCTGATAGAATGGTCAGCACTTGTGCTTGCCAAAGTGCGACCGTCAGGACTATAAACAACTAAATAGATGAAATCAGTGTGTCCAATCAAACTTTGGCACTCACCGTCTAAATTCCAAAGTCTTACAATTCGGTCATAGCTACCACTGGCGATCAGGAAAGATTTTTCAAAAGGGGTAGGATTAAAGGCAACGGATGCAACCCAGTTATGCATTCCCCTGAATATTCTCACGCACTCTCCACTTGCGACATCCCATAGTTTCATCGTGAAGTCATCACCACCAGTGACAAGCAGAGTGCCTTGGGGGTTAGTGGCAAGCGCGTAGACTGCGTTAGTATGTCCTTGGAATGTTCTGATGCATTGCTTTGTTGCGGTATCCCAAAGTCGAACTGTTCCATCTAAACCACTGCTAGCAAGGGTATTGTCGTCGTCCACAAAAGTCACCGAATGCACGCCGTTACTATGCCCCTGCAAAGTTCCGACACAATGACCTTCATCTATGTCCCAAAGCCAAATGTTGGGGTCTAAACCGCTAGTAGCAAGCATTCCTGAAGCGCTGAAGGCAACAGACCTAATCCAATCACTATATCCTTGCAAGGTTTTGATACAGCAACCTGTAGTCAAATCCCAAAGCCTGACAGTTTTGTCATCACTGCCACTGGCGAAGATACAACCATCTGGACTCAAAGCTAGAGAGAAGATTGCACTATTATGTCCATGCAAGACTTGGGTACATTTTCCTGTGTCAACATTCCAAACCCTGATAGTACAGTCTGCACTACTACTGATTAATATTTTACCATCGAGTGCAAAGATAACGGAGAAAACGCACCCTTTATGACCTTGCAGAGTTTTCAAGCATTGTCCCGTTGTGACATCCCATAGCTTAATTTTTTCATCTTGCGCTCCACTTGCCAGAATGCTGCCATCTGGACTAAAGGCAACACACCAAACAGAACCGAAATGACCCTGACAACTCATGAGTTGTTGACCAGTGGCGACATCCCACAAGCAAATTTGACCTTCAGAGTGAGCTGTTGCCAAAATTTTACCATTCGGACTGAACACAGCAGACATGGGGCTTGAAAAAGTTTTGGCAAATACAGATTTAGATAAGTCGCTATGGGCAAAGTTTACTTGTCTAAGGGGGGTGTCTTGGAGATAAGCTTGCCAAATCGTTAGGTAAGAGAAGTCGTAGCCAGTTAAATCAGTTTGCAGTTGACACAGCAGGTTTATGAGGTTGCCAACTGTATACCCAGGTTCTAATTCGAGTGTGGGGAGGTGCGCGTATCTTTTGAGAGATTGCTCGCGTAATTCATGTACAATCTGAGTCAAATGAGTTGCGATCGCCGCTTTGCTTCGCAGCTTCAGCAGTAATTGCTCAATCACAGGCTGGAGAATAAGTTTAGTTTGAGCAACCCGAATATAGTCTTTAGCTGTAGCTTTGATCAACGCATGGCTGTTGAAAAGGATAAACAGATCAGGAGAACTTGCGGTTTCGCTTGTCCTGTTACCCATCTGTTCAATCTCGGTACACACCTGTTGAACAATATAATCGGTGACATATTCCATCACCACTGGTTGGAGAGTAAATTGCACAGGGGTTTGTGGAACTGATTTTTTTTCGATTAAACTACGCCGATTAAGCGACTCCAACGCTTCCAAAAGCTTCATTGAAGAAACAGGTAAGACTAAATCAGCACGCAACTCTGTAAGAGTGACTGGTTCGCGATTGATTGCTAGCCAGCACATTAGGTCTTTTTCCAAAGGTGAAATCCTGTGATATTGCTGTGCTAACAAGTCATAAATACTACCAAAAACAGTCGTACCTTGAGCGCGAAATTCTGTAATATCGCCATCAAATAATTCTTGGATTGTGGTAGCAATAATCTTGAGAGCGAGGGGATTACCTGCGTAATGTGCAATTAGGTCTTGCCAATCTGCATCAGAACCGCAGAAAAAGCTTTTGGTTCGCACCAGTTCTAGCGCTGCACTAGCACTTAAACCCGTTAAGTGTAATGACCGAACTGGTAAAGTTTCACCTTCGAGGGCTGCAATTTCCTGGGGCTTTTCCCGACTTGTAAGCACCACACAGCTTTGGTGAGCCGTTTCTCCGATTTGCTTAAGGAGTTGTCCGTAGTCTTCATAACCAGTTTGGTAGTGTCCAGAGGAGTCTAACTCTGCTAATATCGATTCTGCATTGTCTAGCACAACCAAACAGCGGTGCGATCGCAAATGTGCTATCAACTGCGATATACGCTTGCCAATGTTCTCTGATAAATCTATTGGTTGACCGTTAGCGAAAAATTGCAGCAAGTTTGCGAGCAAGTCTTTGAGAGGCGGACTGTTGCGGAGACTTCGCCAGACTACAAACTCAAACTGCTCTTGAATTTGAGTAGCCAGTTTCACTGACAGGGAAGATTTACCAATTCCACCCATCCCCAGCAAAGTAATCAGCCGACAACGGTCGTGGAGTATCCAATACTCTAACTTACTCAGTTCGTCTGTGCGACCGAAGAAGATGGAGACATCAACAGCATCACCCCAGTCTTGGTTATGTGATGATGGGCTTGCTTCTAGCAATGATGGGGAAGGGGCAATATTTTCTCCAATTCTGGCAACTTCGCCAGTGATTGGCTTGCAATAATCGTTTTTAGCCAACTCCAAACCGAAAGCTCGGAAGAAATACTCAAGGCTTTGCTTGTCAACTCCTTCTTCTCGCGCCAACACTTTAGACACCGTAAAAGGGGCTAACTGCGTGCGGTAACTCAATTCTTCCAGAGTAAATCTGGCTCCATCATTTTCTTGGATTTCTAAGAGATGCTTAGCCTCCTGAAGCTTCTGCAATCCTTGGAGACTAAGAATAACACCGCGCCTGCGTGTTTGCTTGTACTTTTCCATTGAGTAGGACAAAGCTAAGGCTAAGTTGAGAATAATTTTACAGGCTTAAAAGCAATATCTTGGAATCCTTTAGGTTTTATACATCTTAAGCATCGTTATCTTGAGCATTTCCCAATTGCCAAATACTCCAAAGCTTATCAGAACTCACTTAGATCTTCATTCTTTACAAAAGTTAACTTAGCGGTTAACGCCTTTATCTTTACTGGTGCAAACAGAACAGAAAAGACAAACTGAAATTGTCAGAACTTAACAACTAGACATAAATCTAAACATTCTACAAAGGAGTTCACCTATCATGTTTGCACCACTTATCGTTCTTATTCGCAAATATTTTGGTCAGAAAAAACTCAATCAAGTTCGCGGTCAATTGATTGCACTGCATATTCAGACGATGACTCGCTTTTGCGATCGCTTCGGTATTGAGCGTACTACCCGTCAGCATCTTATCCGTATGGCTCGGGATAATGGTAAGCGGTTGGGTTTACTTGCGTAGGCAGAGTTTCGTCCGGAAAATAAACATAAGATGATGGCGACTAAGTACAGCATTTCATTAATTCGTAACGTTTTTAAACGCTGAGGAGCGCTGAGGTAAAGGCAAAGGTACACAGAGCCTTCATTCAAGTTTTCGCTATGAACTTATGGAATCATGTACTAAGAAACCGGGTTTTTGGGTGTTGAACTTCTGGAAGTGCAACCTTAACACCGAGCTTAAGTTAGCGACTTAAGACCTTTATCTTTACTGGTACAGATTCAAACGTTATCAGAAACTGTAGTTATCGACGGTGTAGTGAATTGTGAGTGGAAGAGCTTGCAGGAGAGCTTCCTACAAAACAAAAACTGCTCTTCCAAGCGCTTAATTAATACATAGAAAGCGCAATTTGTCAAACAATATTCATAATTATGGGAGATTCAACCCATGACTAATGTTATTAATCCAATTGAGCGTCCCGAAGTAACGCAACAACTGTCTGAAAATATTATTCTCACAACTTTGGATGACTTGTACAACTGGGCAAAAATGTCCAGTTTGTATCCGATGATGTTTGGCACAGCCTGCTGTTTTATGGAGTTTATGGCTGCCTATGCTTCTCGGTTCGACATGGAGCGATATGGGATGATTCCCCGTGCGACTCCCCGACAAGCAGACTTGATGATTACCGCAGGTACAATCACGATGAAGTACGCCCCTAACTTGGTGCGGCTTTATGAACAAATGGCAGAACCTAAGTATGTCATTGCAATGGGAGCTTGCACAATTACGGGTGGGATGTTTTGTACAGATTCTCCAACCACTGTTCGAGGGGTAGACAAGTTAATTCCAGTCGATGTGTACATACCAGGATGTCCTCCCCGACCTGAAGCTGTTATCGATGCGATTATTAAATTGCGTAAGAAGATTGCTAATCAAAGCATTCAGGAACTGCCGCAACTCCAACAATCTCACCGCTACTACAGCATCACACACAAGATGAAAGCTGTGCCTCCCATCAATGATGGGAAATACCTAAAAAGCCCTACACGGGAAACTCCATCCAAGGAAATTGCTGAGGCAACAGGATTGCCTTTACCTTTGGCGCTTCAACAGCAGAAAATAGAGACTAATCGCTGAAACGGTCATTTTCTCAGATAATTCTGGTTTTTGCGTAGCTCTTAATCCGCGTTTGCTATTACGGGCGCAAGCCGCCGCGCCCGTACCTCCTGACATCCTGTCCCTGAAGGGAGATGTGAGATGGATATCGCTGTCTTTTCTTCTCAAGAACTGCCGTTCGTGTTGCAAACTCTAACAACAGTAGCGGCTAAACCAGAGGCATTAACACCACTTGAACATCAGTTTTTACAGGTAGTGAACCAGCTACATCAAGCCTCAGTTGTAGTTGATGACTTATCTCCTATCACGCCAACACAAATTGCTAAAGCCATCACCGATCCACACCACCGCAAACGCTTGCTTCAAATGGCTATGGTGATGGCGATGGTAGATAACGAGATTACGCCTAGCCAGCAAAAAGCACTGAAATCTCTTGCAGAAGCCCTTTCTAGTAACGAGCAAAGTTTACGAGTGCTGCACAAAGCCGCTAGAGAACATAAGCTGCTAGCGCAGATGGACATGACACGAAAGTCAATGGGCATATTTATGAGTGCATCCTATGCACAACAAGGTACTATCGGTCTTAAAAAGATACTGGCTCCACTGTTTTACGGCGGCGAAGATCCAGATGTAGCATGGAAGTATCGACAGTTAGGGCTATTACCAGAGGGAACTTTGGGACGCGCTTTTTGGGAATACTACACCCAAAAACGTTTTAGCTTTCCTGGTGAGGTGGGGAGCATTCCAGAGCGCATGGTGTTTCACGATTTTGCGCATATTTTATCTGGTTACGACACTGACCCTCAAGGAGAAATTCAGCAGGGAGCCTTTCAGGCGGGTTTTATCTGCGAAAACGGTTTTGTATTTCTGCTGTTCGTCATTCTGTATTTTCATTGGGGTTTTCACATCACGCCTTATGCGGATACGGCGATGGGACTTTTTGATATCTCACGAGTCATACACGCCCTACAGCGGGGTGCAGCTTGTAACGTAGACCTTTCAGATAACTGGAACTTCTGGGAAGTTGTGGATGTACCAGTAGAAGAATTACGCGATCGCTACACCATTCCACCCCTGAGCCAATTTTAGATTTTCAATTCCAGATTTTGGATGCGTCTATGTGGAACAAACTCAAACAAATCAAAGCGCTTCAAGCTTATAAAAACTCTGAAAATTACGGCGATTTTGCCATTCTCAAATCTGATTTATTAGGAGCAAAAGTTAATCCGACAGTAGAGGCGAAACTGCAACACGTTGTCGGATATCATCCGCACATCAATTTAGAAGAATTGAGCAAATATCCTCAAGGTACCTTTGGGCGAGAATATGCCGAACATATGCGCGAAAATAACCTGAAACCATTTAACATCAGTCCCGAACTTGAGGACATTGCTAGACGCAATGTGTTTGCCTTGCGATACGTTGTCACTCACGATATTTTTCATCTCTTGCTTGGCTTTGATACCAGCTACGCCGGAGAAATTGGGGTGCTTGCCTTCGCCGCTGCCCAAAATTACAGCAAATCGCTAAAAATTAGCCTTTGGTTAGCGAAATTCCTCTATCCAATCATTGCTCCTAAACAACGTCAAGCTATTTTTGCTAATCTTGAAAAAGGACTTGAACTTGGAAAAAAAGCACAATTTTTATTAGGCTACCGCTTTGAAGAACATTGGAAAGAACCAATCAACGAAATCATAAGTCGATTAGGATTACCACAAATTCATAACCCTCAATATTCCCTAACATTTATCCAATTTTAGATTTTTTCTAATAACAAAAAGGCAGGAGAACCACAGATGATTGCGCTCAAAGAAAACTCTTTACAGCAGACTGCAAATAAATTACCAAATAGAACCCGCGAACCAGGATTGCTCCAGACGATATGGGCAATTGTACGACCGTTGGATTATCTTGAAACAATGCAAGAACGGTATGGAGATATCTTTTCTACTGACATTCCTGGCTTTCGTCCCCAAGTGATTATCAGCAATCCCCAAGCGATTCAAGAAATTTTTACCGCTGATTCCAAGTTATTTGAATCAGGTTCAGGAAGCGAGGTTATAGAACCGTTGTTGGGGTCAAACTCTTTAATATTGCTAGACGGTGAGCGTCATATGCAACAACGCAAGCTGTTGATGCCTCCTTTTCATGGTGAGAGAATGCGGGCTTACGGTCAGCTCATTTCTGACATTGCCAAGCAAGTTATCAGCCAGTGGAAGATTGGGGATGTATTTAAAGCACGTTCCAGTATGCAAGAGATTAGCCTGACAGTTATTTTACGCGCTGTTTTTGGGCTGAAGGAAGGAGAGCGTTACCAACAAATCAGGAAAACCTTAACAGCAATGTTGGATAGTTTTGAGTCTCCTTTAAGTGCGACTCTACTATTTTTTAAAACACTGCAACATGATTTAGGACCTTTGAGTCCTTGGGGAAATTTTGTACGGCAAAGAGAGCTACTTGATAAATTACTTTACCAAGAAATTCGCGAACGTCGCGCCCAATCTGAGTCTTTAGGTGAAGATATTCTGAGCTTATTACTATCAGTTCGGGATGAAGCAGGTCAACCGATGACAGATATTGAGCTACGCGATGAATTAATGACCATGCTTTTCGCTGGGCATGAAACCACAGCAACCGCTTTAGCCTGGGCTTTGTACTGGGTTCACTACATACCAGAAGTGCGCGAAAAACTCTTGCAAGAACTTAACTCCATTAACGTCGCAAATGCAGATCCGATGGAAATTTCTCGGCTGCCCTATTTGAATGCAGTTTGTTCAGAAACCTTGAGAATTTATCCTGTTGTTTTCTTTGCCTTACCACGAATTTTACAAGCTCCTATGCAATTGATGGGTTACGATTTACCAAAAGGGATGTTAATTTCGCCTTGTATCTATTTGACTCACCATCGTCCAGATATTTACCCAGAACCCAAGCAATTTAAGCCTGAACGCTTTCTTGAGCGTCAATTTTATCCTTATGAATATTTACCTTTTGGAGGTGGGAACCGTCGCTGCCTTGGCTTGGCATTTGCCATGTTTGAGATGAAATTGGTACTAGCAACCGTCTTATCTGATTACTCACTAGAACTAGCAGAACGGCGTCCTTTGCTACCTGTACGTCGCGGTATAACATTTGCACCTCCAGGAGGAGTACCTTTGGTGGTCAAGGGGCGTAATTAACGACTTAAAATTGCCTTTGTTGTTGCGATCGCCTTTCCTACCCCATTGACAACATAAACGTTTTCTGGGGACAGCTTTTTGAAGAAAACTTTGCTTTGTTCCTCGTCAGTCAGCAAAATAACTTTCTTATTACCTTTCAACGCCAAAGCAATTTCTGAAGCTGTCCCAGCACCCATCCCACAGGCAATCACTACATCACTCGAGAGGACATTAATATTATTGCGAGCATTTCCCATGTCAGTGAAAATCGCAATATCAACTGCTTCAGAAATGCCCTTGCTATCCTCACTAGGAAGAATGCCAATAGTTAAACCATTGGCAGATTTTGCTCCCTGATTTGCGGCTTCCATTACCCCAACATTTCTACCGCCAGTGAGCAAAACCCATCCTTCTTGTGCAATGACTTTCCCAAGTTCATAGGCATTTTGCACATCAATTGAGGTAGCCTTTTCTCCTGGTCCCATCACTCCAATAACGATTTTTCTCATTGTAATTGAGTCATGAGTTATGAGTAGTTATTTGCTGAGAGGGTCATCGGATATAGCGCTAAATGTTTTTATAAAAAATTCATGAAGTTTCAGTATAAACCCGGTTTCTAGAAGAAACCGAGTCTTAAAAAACACTATAAACTCCCAACAATCATCCCAGCAAGTACGATAAAACCAATCCACACGTTTTGCCGGAACATTTCTCCATAAGCAGAGTTAGGCAGGTTTGGCTGTCTTAAGCGTGTGTACTGCCAAGCCCAGGCTATAGTAGCAATAGCAAGACTGATCCAAAAGGTAGGGTGCAGGTGCATAAGGACACCTTGCCAACCGAGTAAAAAGACAGTACCAGCAAAGAAAATCCCAATCGCAACAGGCGCGTAATCACCAAAGAATAAGGCGCTAGAGTTCACACCAATTCGGCGGTCATCTTCCTTGTCGCTCATAGCATAAACAGTATCAAATCCCAATGTCCACAGTACAGTTGCACCCCAAAGTAGCCAGGTGGGAAGTGAAAGGTTATGCGTCACCGCACTCCAGCTAATCAAAACGCCAAAACCCCAAGCGATGGAAAGGACTAACTGCGGGATGGGAAACACCCGCTTTGCCCCTGGATAAAGCAAAATGACTGGAACGGCTGCCACACACAACCAAAATGAGAGTGGGTTAAGATAAAAAGCAAGAACCGCAGCACATCCCATTGCCACTATGGCAACGATGATGCCGACTTTTATAGAAAGGGCACGGGAAGCAATAGGGCGATCGCGAGTTCTTTCTACTTGTGGATCTATATCTCTATCCCACAAATCATTGACAACACACCCAGCGGCACTTGTGGCGAGAGTACCCAGGATGATAACGCCAACCAAGGGTAAAGGTGGTTTTCCAGCAGCTGCCAAAAACACAGCCCAAAGAGCGGGAATCATCAAAATTAACCGTCCTTCTGGTTTATGCCACCGCAAAAGCCGGATAATGACAAACAACATGGATTCAGTGTTGCGTTCTTTTGTAGTTAGCATAGGCAGCAAAACAATAACTAGAGATAGATTTATTCACATATAGTTACATCTATAGAATATCTTTATTTGATATTTATAAAATCAAACCACAAGTAACAACTTTGGATACACTTAATGAGTTAATTTAGTTGTGTGAACATGGTGCATCTCCTGACTCAGTCAGGTTCACTTATACATTCCGCTTGAGAATAATTTTGTTTTCCAAAATACATTGTCTTGCCAATACCGTCTGTATTGCCAGCTTTTACCATCCTTAACAGAGAGAAACGATAGATGGTGAATTTAGTTTCAGCTAGCTGGGAGAGTCTTCCAACTCAAACAGTTGAGCAACATCGGATTATTGCTGCTATCGACTTAGGGACAAATTCACTACACATGGTAGTTGTGCAAATTGAACCTAGACTACCATCTTTTAGCATCATCGCCAGAGAAAAAGAAACAGTGAGACTTGGCGATCGCGAGATTGAAACAGGGAATTTGAAACCAGAAGTGATGGAACGGGCGATCGCCACCTTGGGACGCTTCCAAGAGATCGCAAAAACTCTCAACGCCGAAACAGTCATTGCTGTAGCAACCAGCGCCGTGCGAGAAGCCCCCAATGGCAAAGATTTTTTGCAAAGGGTAGACGACGAGTTGGGTTTAAGCGTTGACCTAATTTCTGGTCAAGAAGAAGCGCGGCGGATTTATCTTGGTGTGCTGTCAGGGATGGAACTCAACAACCAGCCCCACATCATTATAGATATTGGTGGCGGTTCCACAGAAATAATTTTGGGCGACTCTCATGAAGCGCGAGTTCTCACCAGTACAAAAGTTGGCGCAGTTAGACTCACCAGCGAGTTAATCACCACTGATCCTATCAGCAACGCTGAGTTTAAGTATTTGCAAGCATACGCACGCGGAATGTTAGAACGTTCCGTGGAAGACGTGCAGGCGAACCTCAAATCAGGGGAATTTCCCCGTTTGGTAGGAACTTCCGGCACAATTGAAACTCTGGTGATGATCCATGCACGAGAGCAACTGGGTTCTGTTCCTTCCACACTCAATGGTTATGAACTGAGTCTAAAAGACTTGCAGGAGTGGGTCAATCGCTTGCGGAAAATAAGTAACTCAGAACGAGCTGCAATTCCCGGTATGCCCGAGAAACGGTCTGAAGTGATACTTGCAGGTGCAGTCATTCTACAAGAAGCAATGAACCTTTTGGGGGTTGAGTCGGTCACGGTGTGCGAACGTTCCCTCAGGGAAGGTGTCATTGTAGACTGGATGCTTGCCCACGGCTTAATTGAAGACCGGCTGCGTTATCAAGGTAGCGTGCGTCAGCGGAGTGTTCTGAAAATTGCCAATAAGTACCATGTCAATTTAGAACACAGCGATAGGATAGCAGTCTTTGCCCTGAGCCTATTTGACCAAACAAAAGGGACGCTCCACAACTGGGGAGCAGAAGAACGGCAGATCCTTCAGGCTGCGGCGCTATTACACAATTGTGGTCATTATGTCAGCCATTCTTCTCACCACAAACACTCTTACTATCTCATTCGCAATAGTGAATTACTAGGCTACAACGAAACTGAGGTAGAAATTATTGCCAATTTAGCGCGTTATCATCGCAAATCTCCACCCAAGAAAAAGCACGAGAATTATCGCAACTTGGTGAGCAAAAATCATCGACAAATTGTTAATCATTTAAGTGCTATTTTAAGATTGGCGGTTGCTTTGGATAGGCGGCAAATTGGAGCAATTACACGAGTGCAATGTGAATATTTGCCGGAACAGCAGGAATTTCATTTAAAAGTTTTTCCATCTCGCGCTGATGATGACTGTGCCTTAGAACTTTGGAGTTTGGATTACAACAAAGGAGTGTTTGAGGCAGAATTTGGTGTGAAATTAGTGACGAATTTAGAGCCTATAGCTGTGCTTACTTAGATGAAGTGGGGTGTGTTAACGCAGTGTAACACACCCTAAATTTGTATCTAGGCGTTTGCCAGTTCTTTAATTGCTTTTTCTTCCCCATTAATTAGACCCGCTTCATCACCCATCAAACGCTCTAAAACTTTTTCTGCCAAAGTAACGAACTCTTGGTCTTTTCGTTTGCGGGGGCGCGGTAGTGTCACTCGGGTATCCATCGTTATCTGACCGTTGTCAATAAGCAAGATGCGATCGCCTAGCATCACCGCTTCGTCTACATCATGGGTAATCAGGAATGCCGTAAATTTTTTTTCCTGCCAAATTGTTTCAATCAGTCGCTGCATCTCAATTCGTGTCAGGGCATCCAAGGCTCCCAGCGGTTCATCCAACATCAATAAGCGCGGCTCCCTCACTAAAGCTCTGGCGAGTGCTACCCGCTGCTTTTGCCCTCCTGAAAGCACAGCAGGCCAATCTAGCGCCCGTTGGGCAAGACCAACTTGCTTCAGCGCCTTTTCGGCTTTCTGCCGCCAGTCTTTCTTGTTCAATCCCAATCCTACATTCTCCACAACAGTTTCCCACGGTAAGAGGCGGGGATTCTGGAACATGACTCGCGCACAGCGGTTACGCCCTTTCAACGGTTCCCCGTCCATTAAAACTCCACCGTCAGTAGGACGTTCAAACCCGGCTACAATCCGCAAAAGTGTACTCTTACCGCCACCACTGCGTCCAACAACGACAACAAACTCTCCCGGCGCAATCTCTAAATCGAGGCTCTGCAATACCTGATTGCTACCATAGGTCTTTGTCAGACCCATCACCTTTACCTCTGCGCCTAATTGTGATTCCATTTTGAAAACCTCGTTGAATATTGCAAGAAAAATTTCAATCGGGAATTAATAAACTTTAGGCAGATTCGTAGTTGGGATTCCACTTCAGCCATTTTGCTTCTAACGCTTTAGTGGCAACATCTGCAAGCTTACCCAGCAAGGCATAAAGCAAAATACTCAAGACAACGACATCAGTTCGCATAAACTCACGAGCGTTCATCGCCATATATCCAACGCCTGAATCCAATGTGATGGTTTCGGCAACAATCAGGGTGAGCCACATGATTCCCAGTGCATAGCGCACGCCAACCAGGATTGAACCTAGTGCGCTCTTAAAAATGACTCGCCTAAACAAAGACCAGCCATGCAAACCATAGGATTTTGCCATCTCAATCAGTTCTGGATCAACACTACGAACTCCGTAATAGGTATTTAAGTAGATGGGAAAGAACACTCCCAACGCGACGAGAAAGATTTTGGCTTCCTCTCCAATACCAAACCACAGAATGACCAGTGGAATTAGGGCTAAATGAGGAATATTCCGGAGCATCTGAACCGATGTGTCTAACAGTTCTTCTGCTACTGGAAACATCCCATTCAGCAATCCTAAGACAAAACCAATACTGCCCCCAATTAAGAACCCAATCGCGGCACGTATTGTGCTAATGCAAAGATTTCGTGACAGTTCTCCTGTAGTCGCTAGACGAATCCCTGCAACTAAAACATCTGATGGTGCAGGCAAAACTCTTGTAGAGAGCCAGCCCAATTTTACGGCTACTTGCCAAACAATAATCAGAAGAATCGGCACAATCCAAGGTCTTAGCTGCCGAAGCACTAATTTAGAAGATTGCTTTTTCATTTTATTTGTTGAAAAATCTGTGGAACTAGAAGCTAATAATTATTTGATGTTAACGTTGCAGGCTTTGAGCCAACTGCTTACTTTCTTCCACATTGGCTACTTTCTTGACATCGATTTTTTTAGGAATCAATTTTAGTTCGTGGAATGTATCGGCAAGCTTTTGTTGGTAGGCTACGACTTCTTCGGTAATGGGTTGCACGCCATAAGTTTTTCTCTTTGCTACCTCCTCTAAAATTGGAGCCTCAATACCAATTAAAGGTGAGAGGATATTGGCAACTTCACGAGGTCTGGATTTCGCCCATTTATCTACCTCATTGATGCTTTCTAGAACGACTTTAAGACGATCAGGATACTTTTTAGCAAAATTTTGGTTAGCAAAAAAGAACTCTCGATTGGCTACGATATTTTGAGCATTTGTGAGGATACGAGCACCGGTGGCTTGTTGTGCAGCGGCAAAATAGGGGTCCCAAATTGCCCAGGCGTCTACCTCTTTCTGCTCAAATGCTGCTCGGGCGTCTGCAGGTGGCAGAAAGACTGGTTTAATATCGGTATATTTCAATCCAGCTTTTTCCAATGCCTGTACCAACAGGTAATGCACATTCGAGCCTTTATTCAGGGCGACTTTTTTGCCTTTTAAATCAGCTATGTTGCGAATTGGAGAATCTTTTTGGACTAAAATTGCTTCTCCTTGTGGATTGGGAGGTTCGCTGGCTACGTACAGTAGGGGAGCTCCAGCAGCTTGAGCAGATATAGGCGGTGTCTCTCCAGCATGTCCAAAGTCCAGGCGATCGGCATTTAAAGCTTCTAGAAGTTGTGGTCCTGCTGGAAATTGACTCCACCGCACCGTAATACCGAGTGGTTCCAATCGTTTCTCTAAATCTCCTCGCGCTTTAACGATGCTGAGAGCTCCGAATTTCTGATGACCAATACGAACTACTTTTTCTTTTTCTAAACCGATGCTAAATTGTGGGACAGCCACATATTTGGCTAAGCTACTTCCAGCACAAGCAGAAAGTATGAAATTCAAGCTGAATCCAAGAGCAAACAGCAAGGCAAAGGTTTTGGTTGAACGTTGCTTGACTCGCCTGAAAACACTTTGCAATCTGGCTATAAGCGCAGGCAATTTGAGCTGAGTCAGAAACATTGAATCCTCTACTCAATTTATAAAATCTCAAGTTTAAAACGGCTGATAGCTCAGCTTGTTATGTATTCAATTGTTTGAATTCATTAAAATACAGTAAACTAATCAATTTACCGTACGAATCTCACATAAGGATGATATTGTTAGAGATAATCTGAAAAAAGCACATCCATTTTTTCTAACAAAAGACGTAGCAGGCGGACATTTATCATCAACCCGAGGTGGTTGCAAGAACCAGGATAACCCACCTTTGAAACTTCTGAGTCAGGATGTATTAGAGAAGAAGCGATATTTTCCTGCCACTATTGTTCTGTTTTGTTCAGCCACTCATCCTTTGAAATCCCAAAAATCAAAGTATCCCACAAGCGTCCCTTAAACCTCTCATTCTCCGGCAATCTTTGCTCAAGCTGCATTCCAATTTTTTCCAGCACCCTAACCGAACCAGTGTTTTCAGCAATGCACCAAGAATAGACACGGTGCAACTTTAACTCCTCAAAGCCAAATTTAAGAATAGTGGCTGCTGCTTCTGTTGCATATCCTTTGCCCCAGTAGTCTGGTGCAATCTCATAACCAAGGGAAGCTTCATGCGATTCTGGCTCTTGTTTGCGGATACCGCAATTTCCGATTAATTTTCTTTCATATTTTAATTCCACTGCCAACTGAAATTTTATTCCTGGCACTTGTTGCTGCTTCAAAAACATTTCTACAAATGCCCGCACATCAGCTTCACTGCGGGTTTCCCATCCAGAAAATTTCAGGTATCGGCTGTCAGCTTGATAGGCTAGAACTGCTTGCCAATCTTCAGGCATGAATTCCCTTAAGATGAGTCGCTTGGTGGAAAGAAACATCATATCTACATAGCGGCAAAGTGATTGTTAGTTTTTAGCTGCAAACTCCAGAAATTTAAGTTTTTTAGCCTGCTTGCGCAGGCTTTGTTTGTATAGCTTTAGGCTAAGGGGGATCTTATCCGAACCGTATTGCAACCGTTCCCTCTCACAACGGCAAGCACCACCCAACCTGTCAATTCAACCACCCTTTGGACAAGACAGCTATCATAGCTGCTGGTGTACGCAGTTCATAACTAAGTATTCATTCCTTCACAAAACGACATAATTAGGTAAAATTAGTTAAAGCGATTTTCGCGTTTGTAAAACAAAGGCTTCAGCAATCCCATGCAACTGAAACTCAGTGCATCTCGACTACCCTTGGCAACAATACTCTTGATAGCCCCCTTTTTCCTATGGGGTACGGCTATGGTGGCGATGAAAGGAGTGATACCCCACACCACACCATTGTTTATGGCGGGAGTACGTTTGATACCCGCTGGGGTACTCATTTTGATAGCAGCAGCATTGATGGGTAAACCTCAGCCCAAGGGTTGGCTAGCATGGCTGTGGATTGCTTTATTTGCCTTGGTGGATGGAACGCTGTTTCAAGGCTTTTTGGCAGAGGGATTACTCAGAACAGGTGCTGGTTTAGGATCTGTGATGATTGACTCTCAACCCCTGGCTGTAGCATTGTTGTCTTTGTGGTTATTCCAAGAACACATCGGTTTTTGGGGATGGCTGGGACTAGCATTTGGAGTCACAGGTATTAGTTTAATTGGCTTACCTCACGAGTGGATTCTCCATTTTCTAGACTCAGGCACAATTGTAAAGACTTTGGATGCAACGTCTCTACTACAACAACTGTTTGACAGCGGCGAGTGGTTGATGCTGTTAGCGGCGTTGAGTATGGCAGTGGGAACAGTGTTGATCCGGTTTGTTTGCCGCCATGCTGATCCTGTGATGGCTACGGGATGGCACATGATTATAGGTGGCTTGCCATTGTGGGGAATTTCGTCAGTTGCAGAATCTGGACAGTTGCAGAACATTGTCCCATCTGACTGGATAGCATTGGGTTACGCTACTGTGTTTGGGAGTGCGATCGCCTACGGATTGTTTTTCTATTTTGCCTCTAGCGGCAATCTCACCAGTCTCAGTTCCCTCACCTTCCTTACACCTGTATTTGCTTTGCTATTTGGCAATTTGTTACTCCAAGAAGTTCTTAATCCAGTACAGTGGGTAGGAGTCAGCCTGACTTTAGTGAGTATCTATCTGATCAACCAGCGCGAAAAGCTGTCAGGGGAAAGCAACAAGCTTGCTACCAGTGAGAAAACCATGACGCCGCAACAACAAGTTTTAGAAGCATCTGCAAAGAAAATGAACCAAGTCACCCTACCTGTGAGAGAATCTGAACCAGAAATGTTGCCTTAAATCACAAAAACCAGCGAAACAAAATATCTATCTAAAAAATAAATAACTCATTCAGGGTAACAACGGTCAGTAATGTGCTTGAATTTTAGTAGCGGTCAGGGTGTGTTCGATTTGCTGAAGCCAAGAAAAAACATTTAAGATTTATATAGCTTATAGTTATTGTGGTATCAATGGCTTCCAACGCACGTTCTGGCTGAGACTTGCTCTATGAGGCTACGCTATTCCTCAATTGTTTTTATCACTTGCCTTGCTTGCTTAGGATTTGACCAACGTCAAGCAAGCACACTGACACCTGAGCCAGTTTTCAGAAATTTAGAACTTGCTCAAGCACTGAACGAAGACACTATCCCGCAGTCTCTTCTTAGACTTGGCAGCACAGGTGCACAAGTGAAGTCATTACAAACCCTACTTAAGAAGTTAGGATACTATAATGGTCAGATAGATGGGCAGTATGGCGCGGATACAAGGGTTGCCGTTACTAAATTTCAACAAGCAAAAGGTTTAACAGTAGACGGTATTTTTGGTAACGCAACCAAGCAGAGTCTTCAAACAGCAATCAACGCAAAACCACTGACTTCTTCGCTTGCTATTAATCCTACCGCTGAAGCCACTCCTAAGGGAGAGGCAGATAGAGGTATAGTTTGGTGGTCACTCGTAGGTATTGGTGTTTTGGGAAGTATTGGCGCATTGCTGTATGTGGTGAGAAGGCTTCCTCAAGGTAAAAAAGTTGCAACATATCCAGAAAGTTATAGTCAGGTGAATACCAGTCCAGTTCAGCCAACGATACAAAAATTTGATACTACAAACGACAGGCAATCTAATGGTGCTGGTGTCATTAATACACAAGAAACAACGGTACCACCTTCTACACAAATTTTACCTATGGAAACAACTTCTCGCCTTGCCAAAGTCAATATTATTGACCAATTGATTGAAGACTTACGCAGCCCAGACTCAACACAGCGACGTAAAGCTATTTGGGATTTAGGTCAAAAAGGAGACTCGCGGGCAATTCAGCCGTTGGTTGACTTGATGATGGATGCAGATTCTCAGCAACGCAGCTTGATTTTAGCAGCCTTATCGGAAATTAGCACCCGCGCACTCAAACCGATGAACCGCGCTTTGGCAGTCTCACTCCAAGATGAAAGTCCACAAGTGCGACAAAATGCCATTCGCGACTTGACTCGCGTATATGACATGATGGCTCAAATGAGTCAAATGTTATCTCATGCTATGCAAGATCCAGATGCAGATGTGCAAGCAACAGCAAAGTATGCTCTTTCACAGATGAATCGTATCCGTGCTTTGCCTGGTGATACAAGTGAGGAAGAGGATACAGACGAGGAGGAAGAGGAAGAAGAGGAGAATTTTTAAGCGTCTGGTAATTCGCCAAAGCATTGGCGATCGCCCTCAAGTCAGTCTGTTATGTATGAAATAATACTCTGCTTGGGCAAAAATCAGCTAACACAGGTTATTGCTGCATAAGTTAACCTCGGTTTCACTTATTAAATATAAAAGTTAAATATAAAAGTAAAAAATCATGTGTGTAGAGACGCGCCATGGCGCGTCTCTACATTGTCTTCCTGATAAGGGTTCTGGTCTTATCAGCAAGCGTATTGCTATATCAACGCGTAAATACTAACGCTTTCTCCAAGCTCTTATGAGTCACAGCACGGGTGTCAAAACAATCCTGATTCTGACTGCAATTCCCCACGGATTGCGCTTGGATAAGGAAATTCGCTCAATTGAAGAAGCTATCCGACGTGCTGTCAAGCGGGATTTATTCAAGATTACACTTAGAACTGCTGTCCGCCCTCAGGATATTCGCCGCGCTATTGCAGAAGAACAACCGCAAATCGTCCACTTTTGCGGACACGGGCTGGAAGATGGCAGCTTGCTGTTAGAAGACGACGGGGGAGAAAACAAGCCCGTCCCAGCATCCGGACTAGCATCACTGTTTCAGTTGCACACAGATTATGTGGAATGCGTACTGCTTAATGCGTGTCATTCTGCCAAACCAGCTATTGCAATCAGTGAATATATTAATTATGCGATTGGGATGAATCAGCCGATTGGGGATAAGGCTGCGATCGCATTTGCTCAAGGTTTTTACGATGGATTGGGCTACGCAACTCCAGATAATCAGGATGTATTTCAAAGAGCCTTTGAGGAAGGTCAGGTTGCAATTCAATTAGAACATTTTTCTGAAGGGCAAATTCCAGTTATTAAAATAAAAACTAAAGATAAACCGTCTAAACCAATCTATAAAAATCGTTTACCGAAAGGTGTTCCTTTTCAAGCACCACCCCTGCCAGCTTACTTTGTAGAGCGCCCAGAATACAGCCAAGGCTTAAAAAATCGTCTGCTTACAGAATTATCAGATACTCGCACTTTGGTAATTACTGCTATTCACGGCTTAGGTTCTGTGGGTAAATCGACTCTAGCAGCTGCTTTGGCACATGATGAAGATGTGCAAGCTCACTTTTGTGATGGCATTCTTTGGGCAACTTTAGGTCAGCAACCGGATGTCCTCCCACTACTCAGTGGTTGGGTGCAGGCTTTGGGTGACTATGAGTTTAAACCAACCAGTATAGAAGCTGCTACCAATCATCTCCGGACTCTACTTTATGACAAAGCTGTTTTGTTGGTAGTAGATGATGCTTGGAATACCAAAGACGCACAAGCATTTAACGTTGGTGGTTCTCGTTGTCAGGTGCTGGTTACAACTCGTGAGGGTATGATCGCAGATGCATTAGGAGCCAGCACTTATAGCTTGGATGTCATGAAGCCAGAACAAGCTATGGAATTGCTGACAAAGAAGCTAGGGCGTAACCTACAAGATGCAGAACGTCAGCCAGCAGCAGATTTAGCTGCATCGCTTGGTTATCTACCTCTGGCGCTTGAACTGGCTGCGGCTCAGGTTATGAGCGGTCAATCCTGGGCAATTCTGTTAAAAGATATTCAGGGGGAAATTGCCCGGTTAAAATCATTTGACAGACCGGGAGGTGGGGGAAATAGTGATGAAGCTTCTTTAAAAAAGCTCAGTTTAACTGCATCATTCAACTTAAGTATACAGCGTCTGGAAGAATTTGAACGCGAGAATTTTATATGGCTGGGGGTGTTACCTGAAGATGCTTCCATGACTCAGAAAATGGCGGTAACACTTTGGGATATGGATGATGAACGCGATGCTTCTGATATATTGGAATGTTTACGAAGTAAAGCGTTACTATTACCAGGTGTTTCTCTGGTTGAGGGAACACGCACATATCGTTTACACGATTTATTGCATGACCTAGCACGTAATTTGTTAACTGCTCCTGAAAAACCAAAACGTCGTGGGGATTTGCCCGGATTGGGTTTGAAGTTGGTTGATGCTCATGTCACTTTTTTGGAGCGGTATCGAGAAAAAACCGAAAATGGTCTATGGCATACCCTACCTAATGATGGTTATATACATCAGCGCCTGAGTTGGCATTTAGAAAAGGCGGGTAAAACAGAGGAAATTCACTCCTTGTTGCAAGAGGAAACAGAGACAGGAGGCAATGGGTGGTATGAGGCATGCGATCGCTTAGGGCAAAATGCCATTTTTGTGACTGATGTAGCACGTGCTTGGAAATTAGCAGAAGAGATGTTTAAGGAAAAACCTTCGCAGTTAATAGCACTACAGTGTCGTTATGCTCTGATGACTGCATCCCTTAATAGTCTGACTGCTAATGTACCAGTAAAATTGCTGCAAGCGTTGGTGAAAAAAAATGTATGGACTCCTGAACAAGCATTAGCTTATACCTTACAAGGCTCCAATCCAGAACAAAAAGCGGGTAAGCTGACAGAGCTAGTTAATTGTTTGCCACCAAACCTAAAAGAACTAGCGCTCTCAAAAGCACTGGCTGCGGCAAAACTGATTCAGGATGAGAGATATCGCGCCACGGCACTAGCTGCCTTAGCCGACAAACTGCCAAGGGATTTATTACCCGAAGCACTGGCTGCGGCAAAACTGATTCAGGATGAGAGATATCGCGCCACGGCACTAGCAGCCTTAGCCGACAAACTGCCAAGGGATTTATTACCCGAAGCACTGGCTGCCGCAAAACTGATTCAGGATGAGAAATATCGCGCCACGGCACTAGCAGCCTTAGCCGACAAACTGCCATCCGTATTACCCGAAGCACTGGCTGCCGCAAAACTGATTCAG
>NZ_CAWMYC010000153.1:0-46491 GCF_963872035.1 Scytonema sp. HK-05 | reverse complement strand
AAGACAGTTAAGACAGTTAAGACAGTTAAGACAGTTAAGACAGTTAAGACAGTTTCAAGCTTGTCTCAAAAAAAGTGGGAAAAGTAAGAAAAGTAGGATGTTTGATACCTTTTGATACCTTTTATTTATATTTACAAAAAACCAAGTTATTGCTAATATACCTACAGGGAAAAATCCAAAATATTAACAAAAAAAATTGACTTACGATACCAAACTCAGTTTTTTTTACCAAGAAGAACTCAGGAGTCAGGACTCAAGAGCCAGAATGACACAATTACGAAGCCGCAGATGAGTCGAGGTTTAAAGCCCCTACTTATAAGTATGGATTCGTAAAAATGCGGAGCATCGTATTTGAAACCCCCGGATTCATCCGTGGGGATATTCTGAATTCTGAGTTCTGACTTCTGACTCCTTTTCATAAATTATCCTTCTTATGCCTCTAATCTTTAGAGATTCCAAAGTGATTAAAAAGCTTAAGAATATAAAAATAATTAATCATTGATTAATTAAGAGTAATAAAGATTAAAATAAAATCTGTAATTTCCAAAATGAATTGGACAATTCAAGGAAATAAAATGGCTACCAATATTTCAGAAAAAAAGAGTGATTTAGGCGCTTTGTGGTTTTTGAATGAGCAGTACAGTTTAACACAGCGTCCATTAGACGCTTATGAAGTTTACTTCAAAGCACTTCTTGCTTGTGCTAACGGCGATGGGACACTAACAGATGAAGAAAGAGATTGGGTGCTTGGACTTGCCGATGCCAGCGGTTGCGGATCTGAAATTCTTGAAAAACTCAAAGTTTATGAAGCTGATGAAGATATAGAGGCACTAGTTAGTCGTTCTCATACATCCAATGAATCGCGACGTTGGGTAATTTATGATGCGATCAAAGCTTGTTCTGCTGATAAAGAATATAGTGAACAAGAACGGAATGTAGTACTCATAGCAGCAAAGAAACTTGGAATCTCTGAAGACGTAGTTAAACAAATTGAAGAATTTTGTTTAGAGGAAGCCAAAATCCGTCAAAAACGGATAGCACTGATGTATCCTAATGGTTCACCTTTATAACTGAACTCTTCTTCAAGAAGAGGGAAATTTTCTGTCTGCCTGCACAGTCTAGAAATTTAAAGCCTGCTTGCGCAGGCTTTGTATGTGTAGCGAAATCATGCGCGGGTGTCAGCTATAACTGTCCGTTTTTTCTACGGGGTTCTGCTCGATTAAGCTAAAACCTCAGTTTGTAGTAGTGCCTTGCGTAATGCAGTTACTGCTTCTAAAGTTGAGAGACAAAAGCAAATGAAAATTTTTGAAACCACATTGCGGGATGGAGAACAAGCGGCGTTTATTCATCTTGAGCCCAGGCAGAAAGCTGATATTGCAGTTTCACTGGAAGCGATGGGCGTCGATATAATTGATGCAGGATTTCCCATCGCCTCAACGCTTGATTGGGAGGGTGCTTATGCGATCGCTGATGCAACCAACAAAGTCCAGTTAAGCGTAGCGGCCAGACATATACCAAAGGACATTAAAGCAGCCTACAGTGCGGTAAAACATCATATAGACCGCTCTAGATTGGCGACATGGGTCATGCCGTACGAATTATACACTCGCCATGCAAACGACTTCAATATCCGCAGAAGGATCATTGATTCATCGCGTAAGGTAGTGATCTATGGGCGAGAAATTTTTCCGGCTGTACAGTACTATTTGGTTTACTGTGGTAACCGAGACAAGGATTTTCTGCGTGAATTGGCTTGCGAAGTAGCGGATGCTGGTGCTACATGCATAACGATTGCAGATAGTCAGAGTACTCTCAATCCAGATAGTCTCGCATCTTTGGTGAGTTTCATTAAAGAGAGCTTACCGACAAGTATCGACATATCTATTCATTGTCACAATAATATGGGGCTTGCCCTCACCAATACTGTGGCAGCAATTAAAGCTGGTGCCAATCAGGTAGAAGCAACTATTGGGGGAATGGGTGATGCCGGTGGAAATACATCACTTGAACAGATTCTGGCGTACGCCAGTTATTTTGAGAAAAATAATCCTTTATTCCAATCTGGCTGCCGTCTTGACAGCCTTTACAAGATTGCCTGTGAGCTGAGCAAGCTGACTGGTTTTCAGTTTGCATCCAATCAACCGTTTATTGGCCCAGACACTTTTACTGTTGAAACAGGTATACACCATTCACTTGCTGAAAAAATTCCAAACAGCACATTTGATCTGAAAGTGATTGGTCGTAATATTGAGTCTATTGTTGGAAGACACAGCGGAATTGTTGGCCTCCGTAACAAACTGCAAGAGATTGGTGTAGACACCTCGTCCATAAATTTTCATATTCTTTACTCAAAAGTTATGGAAGCTTCAGAGACAGAAGGCACAGTATCTAACGATACACTACTCCGGTTAGTTAAGGAGATGTAATACATGGATATCACTGTTATTAAATATGACGATGAAGCACTTTTAGAAATCAAACGGCACCTGAGCGAAGGACAACCTGTTATCTTGCCCAACCCTTCTCCTTTACCATATATGGTAGTGGCTGTTTCTCCAGTAATAATCAATAGCCTGAAACGTAGATCGATTGATCAATACGTGGCTTCTTTTATCGGCAGGTTCGAGGCTGTAAAACAATATTTCAATCTCGACCAATACGGCATGGAAATAGCTGAAAAATGCCTCGTTGAACAAAAAATGACAGTGCTGTGTCCAGTAAAGAACGATATTGAGGTGCCGGCATTCCTTCTACCCTCCCTAAATAAAAATCATGTTCTGTTGTTTGCTGCCCATTTGGCTGGATTACAGCAGTTATGCCTTCAATTTCCTTCACTGTATGTCAGCAGCGGGAACGTGACAACGATGGAGCCAAAACAATTTTGCACAGATGTGCAAGCCCAGTTCAAGGAATTTGGAAACCCTGAATTCAGATTGCTCCTAGTAGATGGAGATCATTTCCGGGACAGACATCAACGCCATGGCTCAACAACAATGGTTGCGATCTCGCGGACTGGCGAACTTTCTGTTAAGCGCAAGGGCATACAGCAGCTACACCTGGATAAAAGCTAACAGGGCGTTGCACCTGACACGTTCCACATTGCCGTCGGTGAGCTTTATCGTTGCGGCTCAAGTTATCGGTGGGGACACAGCCGCGAAAGAGTCTGTTGTATTGAGATGATTTGGAAGTACCACATGAGTACGGGTGATTTTGTGCTTTTGGATCAGCTTAACTTTTATGTTTTGATATGGATTTATTAATTATCTTGGCTGAAGCCAGTCTTGTAATCTTCGTTTTCTTTTTAGTAAACTGGCTTGTGGGTAAGGTCTTCAAGCTACTGTTGAAAAACTCTGTAGTTAAAAGCGAGGGAAGAAGTATCAAAACCCTGCGTCAAAACATTACAGGGTTGTTGATAGCCACTTGTTTAGTACTGTGTATTTTGATTGTGGGTGCTAATGGTTTTCTACTGTATCGAGGCGCAAACCTTCAACAATATACACTCTTGTTGATTCACCGTGTTCCACCAGGATTTTGGGTAACTTTAGGAATAGGTATAGCGAGAGAGCATTGGTATTTTGATTTTAGCGGCGAGCGCTCAGAAATTCCTTTATCGTTGGCTCAAGGTAGCTAGCATTCGTGCTAAAAACTTTGAACAAAACACTGCCGACGATAAAAGTATTGATACTTTCTTTGACAACCTCAACAACATCATTACTTGCGGGATATGGCTGTGGGCTCTCATCTGCTGTAGCCAGTTTCTCAAATTGCCAGCAGTTGTTTCCCAGTACTTATAACTAAACTACAAATCAACCCATCACACAACACCTTAAAAGGGCTAGTCCTACGAGCTTAGAAAATGTCAGCTGGATCAGCTTGCTGTAACTTCCGCAAGGCGATCGCTCCTGCTCCAATACACATGACGATGGTCAACACTAGTACTAATGTCGCACGACTTAGTTTCATGGCAATCGGTAAAAGCGTCGCGGATCGAGTAAGGGTGTAAAGTCCTGTTGAGAGTATAACCCCTGGCACAAAGCCCAAAGCTGCTAAGATAAGAGCCTCTTGAATCACAACTCCAATGAAATACACATCACTGTAGCCCATTGCCTTCAATGTGGCGTATTCTGGCAAATGATTAGAAATATCTGTGTAAAGAATTTGATACACAATCACCACCCCAACTAAAAAGCCAAGGACTACGCCTAAACCAAAGATGATACCGATAGGAGAGTCTTTTGTCCAATATGCACGTTCACGATCAGCAAATTCATCCAGGGTTAGCACGAGTAAATCATCCGGCACAATTGCTTGTAATTTTGCCTGTACCCCCTTAATTGTTGCGTTTGATTTGACTTTAACGACACCCACATCAATTTTGTCAGGTTGACGCTCGGTAAAGAGCCGCAAAAAGGTAGAATCACTAGTGATGAGATTGCCCTCAGCAGCAAAAGAAGAACCAAGCGCAAATAATCCAACAATTTGAATTTCCAAATTATTAACCTGAACCGAAAGCGGATTTTCCTTTTTCAACAAAGTTGGAACATCCCCAAGCTTAGGAAGTCTTGCAGCTTTGTCAAACAGTGCTCGATTTAATAACTTAAGTTCTTCCAAGTGTTGATTCACTTCCGGGAAGTTCAATACTGACTGATTTGGATCAATCCCGTAAGCATAGATTTGGCGACTGGTTTGGTTCTCAGGATTTCGCCACGTTACCTGACCAATATACAGTGAGCTAACGGACGCTACACCGTCAATGCCCCTTGCCTGATAGAGATTTTCTCTTGAGAAACTTTTGAGGGATGTAAGGTTATCAGACAGTTTATTGACTAAAAATAAATCTCCTCGAATTTTAGTATAAAATTGCACTTGTCCATCATTCAGTGCATCCTTCATTCCGAGTTGGACAAACATAAGCAAATCGGCAAAAGCAATCCCTGCTATAGCAACCAGCAGGCGTGCTTTTTCATGGCTCATTTGCAACCAAGCTAACGGCGTTTTGCGGAATAATTTACGAAACATGAATTCATTGATACTAAAGTGCTTACTGACTATTAGTTCATGGCAGATTCGGTTGAATAGCGACCTGTACTTGCAAGTTGGTGAAATTAGCAACCTTTTGACTATCTTCTACATTGAGGCGAATCCTCACTTCAATGACCTTGCGATCAAGATTTTCTCCAGGTTTTCCGCTCGTAACCTCTTGTTGAAGTACCTGTAGCCCAATGAGGCGAACAATTCCACGCACTTGACCGGGGAATGATTCGCTTGTGATAATTGCTTGTTGACCTTCACGAACTTTACCAATATCAGTCTTATAGACCTCTGCTACGACTTGCATTTGGTCAGTTTGTCCCAAATCAGCGATGCCTTTTTCGCCAACGACTTCTCCAGGTTTGGCGTAAATATTGAGAATGCGACCTGCAATCGGTGCGCGGATGTATGCTTCAGCTAAGTCAGCTTTAGCCTTTTTGACTGTAGTGATTGCCTTTTCTACCTGGGCTTGAACTGAGAGCACATCAACCGGACGTACCTCAGCAATCTTGTTTAAGGTGGCTTTAGCTTGTCTGATTTGCTCTTGTAGTGTGTTTGCACTTTGGTTTTGCCTAGCTTTAGCTTCGTTAAGCTGTGCCTGTGCTGTGTCTAAAGTAAGCCGCTTGCGGTCTAGCTCTGAAGCAGAGGTTGCTCCCTCTTTGTATAGTGACAAATAGCGATTATAGTCAGCATTAGCAGTTCTGACCTCTGTTTGCCAGCGAGTAATTGAGGCTTGTTGAGTTGCAATTTCACCCTTTAGCTGTTGCTCAGTACGAATAATTTCAGCTTCCTGAGCTGCAATCTCTCCAGATTTGGCACCAGCTTTCACTTTTGCCAGATCTGCCTGCAATACCTTGACCTGTGCTTGTGTTTCAAGTAAGGCATTTTGCAGACGAGCTTGTGCATCCATAATTGCTATGACCTGACCAGCTTTAACGCGATCGCCTCGTTGTACCAGCAATTTAGTCACACGATCATTGGTCAATGTAGCAGGTACAGATACTTTGATAACTTCCGTTACTGGTTCTAATCGTCCTAAAGCAGTGATTTGCCGAATGGTTGGAGCAGCTTCTACTACTCTACTTGGCTTACTGGTCTGTGTTAATGGGGAGATGCCATAAAAAACTGTTGTGCCTGTAATCGCAGTCACACCGAGAATTAGGGCAAGCCTCCATCGATGTAAACGCTTTAATAATATATGGAGGTTCATGTTGACTATACTCTTAAAGCAACTGTTCATTCCTCAATTGTTGGAGGCTGAAGTGATATTCTGATAACCACTTTAAGGTCAGTCGCAGTCGCTTCTTGAATTTCAGCTACCTCCCCAAACCATTTGTCGTCTTTGAGATTCAAGTCAGTGATGTGAAGAAGATGACCAACTCCAAATGGTAATTGAGTTTTTATGTCTACTGGCTCTTTGGGTAAATCATCACTTCTATTAGCATTGGAAACTATGTCATTAAACCGATTACTTATCTGAAATTGTGCTGGTGTTTCTACTTTTTTGTCAAGTAGCTTATCTTTAGATTTTTTCACAACATTAGTACTTTGAGTACCTATAACTGGTGCCGTTTGAAGTGGCTCAGTAGGATGAGATGTTGTCCTCATTATTCTTTCAGTAGTAATGTCAATAGCATTGTAACTAGAAGTTATAGGCTTGGTTAATTCTTTATGTTGGTTGGTAATTTCTTTAACTTTAGCGTGAGTAATGACCTCTCCCTGTCCAGCACGTTTAAAGGCTTCTTGAAGAACAACCTCAGGAGTGGATGGAGATGCTAAAACATAAAGTGCTGAAGCATCGATAGACAAATCTGTGAAATTCACACTTTTGAATCTTCGAGTGATCTGCATAAACTTTCTGGCTGTCCACATTCCCCAATTAAACTCAGCTTTTAACCAATCCTCAAAATGTCCATGTCCTAATTTTTCTTTAACCTCCAGCAGCTTCTGTCCAATTTTGATAAAATCCTCTGCTGTTCGTCTCATCAAACTCTTGATTTCTTTAGTATGTAGTTGAAGAAATAGTTTTGTTCTAGGGTCTAAGACTGAGTAGTCAAAACTTTGTTCTTCTTGATTAGAAAGTTGCTTTGTTGAACTAAAC
This sequence comes from Scytonema sp. HK-05, assembly GCF_963872035.1. Classification (NCBI taxonomy): domain Bacteria; kingdom Bacillati; phylum Cyanobacteriota; class Cyanophyceae; order Nostocales; family Scytonemataceae; genus Scytonema; species Scytonema sp. HK-05. Next base: position 39,359 of record NZ_CAWMYC010000153.1, on the reverse strand, counting down.
AGTGATTGATTGAAAGACATAAGCAGTTAGCCCCCTGTAAATTTATCAAAAATTTGATTCTAAGTAAGTCGGTGGAAAAAATCGTAAGCGTGTAACGAAATTTTAACCAGTTTGAGTTGAGTAAAATTTAAAACGTTCTGTGCTGTAGTTCCCCTGTTCTCCTCGAGCTTGAATTCCGTTAATGACGGCATGAACCTTCCGTGTAACTCATCATCAAATAAATGGAAATCATAGAAACCTCACGGGATGCGGGAAACCCTGCGGCTTTAGCCCTGGGAGGGAAGCGGCACGGGGCAATTTATTGCCCGTCGTATTCTCAAAATCCATAATTGTAACCATCTTTTTTGTGAACTGAAACACAGTTTTTATAGCCAATTCCTTGAATTAATCCGTTTGCAGTTGAAATGTTGAAACTTCCAGTAGAACGCACCGTAACCCTACCAACATACGTTCCAATCTTTTTACCACTTGTAACAACCGCTTTCACTATGTCACCCGTCTGAAAACCTTTAACAAACTTGTTTCGAGGTACGTAGCGACAAGGGAATCCAAACTTATCAGTACGGCACATTTGACGTGTTCCATGACCTGTTGCTGTAATTTTCAAAGATCTATCCGTCAGTATTTCAAGCATCTCAACTGTACCTACACACGCGGCATCTAACCAGTGAGTTTTAGCTAATCCTAGTCGAGTGCGGTTGAATTTAGTCAGCCCACCAGACCCTGTTGAGACTGATAATCCCGTCTCTTTAAGTCGCTCTTTGAGCGCCCAACGAGTTGAATTGACCGCTGCCGCATCTTTGAGTGGTCGCTTTGCTTGTGCTTTGATTTTTTTCAATAAATCCGGTTTCTTGACCAAGAATTGCTCAATATCTTGCGTCCCCTTTTTTAAGTTACATTTTTCACAAGCAAGACAAAGGTTAGAAAGTCGATTAGATCCGCCCTTGGCTTTTGGTTGGATATGTTCAATCTGCAATGGAACATTTTCAACCGCGCAGTACGCACACTTTCTATCCCATTTATTAAGCAAATATTCTCGAACTTCGTACCCTACAAGTTCCCCTTGTTGGTATTCAATACCGCTAATTTCTGGATTTTCCATCTTTTGTAAGTCAAATTTAACTAACTCTTGAACAATGGAATTCACAGGTGCAAGCCTGATAAATTTGTTCACCCAAGTCATAGTTGTCTCTACGCGATGCTGTAGGCTTGGGGCTAGCCAACCTGTAGGGCGCACACGATTTAGAAAACGGGCTTTACGATAACGAGTATGCCGACTCCGCCGACCTCGTCGCAAACTACGCCTAGATTCTAAACTAGCTTTGATTGTTTGACCTCGATGCGTCAGTTCTGCACCAAAAACAACTTTTGAACCCTGAAGTAAGGCAATACCAGTTGTTTTAGATCCAGGGTCTAACTTAATAGTGACTGATTCTGGGGTTTCGTCTACTTTCTTTTTCAGAGTTATCGTGAAGGGATATTGACGATACACTGATGCTTTACCCGACTTAAGTAATGACCGAGCAACACCTGGTGTACAGGGTGTGAGCGGTTTTAAGTCAGCGTCTAGAACGAAAACGAAATTAGATTTAGACATTGTTGCGTCTCCTCTGTTTTCACGTAAAGTTAGCTTTGACCTTGATATTGGAGCTTGTTAGACCTACAACACTGTCTCAGTGACTTTAAGACTGTTTAATTGCAGATGACAGAGCAAGGAGCTAGCTACGCACTCCAGGGTGTCGTGACTCAAATATCGGCTACCTATTTCTAAGTGGTCTGGTCAGCACAGCTTGCTTGATTTCTCTTACAAGCTCAATTCCTTTAGGGTTGAGTTACTGACCCTGTTTTATGCTGTCGTTTGTATACTAATACGAGCATTGTAGAATTACAAGGACAGTTAAGACAGTTAAGACAGTTAAGAAAATATTTAATAAACGCTTAATATTTCATGTAGCTTACAAGCTTGTTTCCACCCTGTTATCGAACCCAGTGGCACATCTAAAATCGTTTGAATTTCCGAGATACTTGTAGCCTTGATAAACCAGCTTAACTGCCAACGCTTTCCTTACCTCACGAGCTTCGCAGACGAAGAGCGATAAATTCTTGTAGTTCTGCGATTGCGTTTGGCACTGGGCTTTGCCCAATCGCCTGTTGGGTGATTTTCTCTGGGATCGTCGCGGTTTCTAAATTCCAGACTTGAAAGTTTTCTTCCAACTCTTGAATTCAAGTATGACAATTTTTTAAGAAGATGTAAAGTTTTTTATAGAGATTCCAACTCATTTAAATTTGATACTAGAAAAATAGCAATATAGGCTAATCTAAAAAGCAGGCTTTTTTATGCTTACGGTTAGTGTTAGCTCATTATTAATTAAGCAGTATTAACACTCGGATAACGGTTTGAATAAGATTTGGTTCCCTCTTTGCCCCCTTTTTAAGGGGGGAACAAAGCCTCTCAAGGGGATTGGTCAGAACAAAATAATTTGGATGCAGACGGAGACAGATAAAGGCTTAATAAATAAAAGTCGGTTTTGTTTAATGTATTCGCTTTTGTACGAGCAGCATTTTAGGGAAATTTACTTAGATATATACAAATCTGTGAAATTCACAGATTTGTTGATTCAAACCTTTAACTTCTGACGGCTTTATCCACTCCTAAGGAGCTTTGTTAGCAAACCTTAGAGCGCTGATAGAGCCATCTCAAAAATTAGGTTTTGTACCTAGAAAGAGCAATTTTTAGTTGACCTTAAATCTTGCACAATTTTTAATATCTGTAGGTAAGGCAAATGTCTTACAACCTAAAAATAAACATTTGGGTCAATGTATGGCGTAACCCCACTTACAAACATTTTGTTATTGCAATTAGTGCAACTTATAAAGTTGTACTAAACTACAAAAATGCTTTTTCCTAATTGAAATAATAATTTAGCGCTCTAGTACCGCTTGGCGAAATTCGCTCATTCACGCATGCTTACATCACAAGCTTTTCGGTTATTTTGTAGATGCGTAGCGGCTTCCCGTAGGGTATGGTAGCTTTATTTCCGCCATCGTGTACTAGATAGATATCGCTGAAAATTTCGCATATATATGAGGAAAACGGTGTTTATATGTGAGAAACACCATCTGTTTGTCATTCAGATGAGATTTCTGCAATCTCTTTTTTAGACTTTAACTAAGAGAGAAAAGTTGTGTGAATTTGAGCATTATCAAAGTATGCTCAGGTTTTTTATGTAACCATTATTTATTGTATTTTACAAAAATCAATGAACATTTAGAGGTAGTAAAAATGCAAGATATGTCTAAAGAAATAGGCTCAAAAAAATTATTTAGAGTATGTATTAATGAGTGTTATAAATAAGTAGGGTTTTGTATTGCATCTATTTTTTATTTGTGTTAGTGTCTTAATCGTAACAGGGTATTTGATTGCTTTATTGATAGTCTAGTTTGAGAGTTAGAGAGTTACAAGATTTCAACAAATCGATTTGTTGACGAGTCATTGCAAAATATCTCAAAAATTTTAGACCTTCGTCGAACTAGCGTTTTTGAGTGACAACGCGAAATTGTAATCAGTCGGAGAAAGCCGTAGTCAATCGTAGCAGTAATTATTGACTTTTGGAGAAAAAATAGACCATGCTCGAAATAATAGAAACACTAGAAAAACCCGTGCATAAAGAACAAAATATGCATGGAAAAATACAAAAAGTTTTCAGACAGATGTTTGAGAACACTTGTCAGGCTATTGAACAACTAGATGGCAAAAAGTTTATCGAACAGCCTTGGACCCGTGACAAAAAAAGCATTTGGATATCTGGTGAGAGTAGTGATGACACAGTATATGTTGACCGGGTTTTGCACGGCGGAAATGTCTTTGAAAAGATAGGAGTCAACTACGTAGCAATCAAGGGTGAAATGCCTTCTGGAATGAGCTTCCAGAAGTCGGGTGCTCTCGCGACAGGAGCAGCTGATCAAGTAACTGGTGACAAAGCCACCCCCTACTTTGCCACAGGTACTAGCTTTGTTATCCATCCCCATAACCCGATGGCACCTATTGCACATGTCAACTACCGCTTTTTCCAGCTTGGTGATGGTACGCAACCGGGTTACTGGTGGTTTGGCGGTGGTGCAGATCTTACACCAGCATACCTTTTTGAAGAAGATGCAGTTCATTTTCATAAGGCGCATAAAGAAGTTTGCGATCGCCACGATCCCTCCTATTACCCACGGTTTAAAAAGGGGTGTGATGAGTATTTCCATATCTCACATCGGGGTGAAAGCCGAGGGATCGGTGGAATTTTCTTCGACCATCTAAACGATCGCACTGTAGAAGAGCTGCTTTCGTTTGTCACAGATTGTACCGAGGCGTTTGTTCCTGCTTATATACCGCTTGTGGAAAGACGTAAGGATATGGCCTTTACAGAGGAGAACAAGTACTGGCAATGTATTGTTCGTGGGCGCTACGTGGAGTTCATTTTAACCTCTGACCGTGGTGCACGCTTCGGTTTAGCAAGCGGCATGGTAAATGTGCAAAGTGTGTTCAACTGTATGCCTCCTGTAGCTGACTGGAAATATGATGACCAACCTACTCTTGGCACTCAGGAGGCAATGCTTAGAGAAGTGCTGAAAACTCCTCGAGAGTGGCTGTAGCTCTTTGGATGGTGATGATTCGGTTCTGTGGTAACCGTTCAAGGGGTATCAAAATAATTTCATACCGTTGACTAACAAGTCTTTCAAAACTCCCCAAGCTACAAAGTTTATTGAGATGAAAGTCTCTTGTGAGCCACTGCAAAATTCACAGATAGTAGAGCACACTTGCTCAAAACTATATCGCTACCTTATGAACGGTTACATTCTTGGCATTAATAGCAATAGGAATAGGGACAATTGAGCGTAGACAATGAAATAGATATTTGTGACATAAGGGGAATACAAATGCTGGACATAAGGCGATCAAAGGCTAAAACTAGATTCGAGAATCGATTCAAAAACTCAAAAAAAGCTGTGACAGGAAATAAGCTACATGAAAAAAATATCGTTTTTCAAAAGATAAAACGACACAATGAGCTTATGATGAGCGTACTTGAAGCCGACGACATTATATTAGTTTGCCGTAATACTCTCAGATACCTTCTTGTTGGTATGATTATGCTTTGCCTATTGGCTAGCTTGTAATTTTTTTCTGTTCTATATAGTGATTTCTTGTTTGTTCTAAATTCAAAAAAAGGGAGAATAAAAATGACAACTGAACTGAAAATGGAAAATGATAAGATCGGTGCAGGTGACCTACGGATGGAAGACATCCTGAACATCAATGAATCAAAAGCTTTGAATTTGTTTAGAAACAGATTTATAAGATATAAAAAGCTAGCAGCAGAAATAGGAGATGAAGCGGCTTTTGAAAAAATGATGGAAAAATATCCTGACCAACAGAAGGCATTGATGGGCGCTTTCATTGATAACGCCACCCTAGCTGAAGGCTTCAAAAAACCGATTCCTCTACTGCGAATGATGGGCTTCATTACGGAAATAGTAGATATTTCCCAAAATGGAATAGACGCTACAATTGAAATTCAAAGAGTTTGCCCAGCTTTGTCCATTGCTAAAGAGTATGGTTTCGAGACTCCCTGTTATCTCCTCTGTGAAATGGAACAAGAAGCAGCTAGAAGAGCTTTTCCTGGGATGAAGGCTGAAATTCTCAGTAAACAAGCTGAAGGTGACTGCGTTTGTGTATTCAAGTATGAAAGACCTGCTCAAACAATAACAAAATCAACGCAGAATACACAAAGTGCGTTTTCTAAAGTAAAAAATTTATTTCAAGTAGTTCCCATCCTGCTCAAGATTGGGCTTAAAATGCTCAAAATCCGGGTCTCTAAATAAGTTACTTAGGTAAATACATACTTTATAGCTGTTACCAATCTAGTCCTCGTAAAAATGATTTTTAGACGACACGCTTTCCTAACCGAAGTTAGTCTAAAAATTGAGTAACAGCTGCATTTATTACCATCTGATGCTTTGGCTATATGAGGATAATTGTTGTGCAGTTTAGTCTGAAATCCTACTTGTAAATACAGCAAAAAAGGTTGTTAGATGAATAGTATTGTATCTGATCTAAAACATATTATTGAAGGCAATGTTAGTAGCCTAAAAGAGGATTTAGCAACAGTTTCTCAAGATTTTGGCGGCATTATTCAAAAACAGCCTCAGGTTGTTGTTCGTCCTCAAAATTCTATTGACGTTGCTAACGCAATCAAGTATGCTGCTGATAAAGAGTTAACGATTTCTTCACGGGCTGCAGGACATACATCAAGTGGTCAATCTTTGAACCAAGACGGAATCCTCTTGGATATGAGGAGCCTCAATCAAATTCATGAGTTTGACTCAGATCGATTGTGGTTTAAAGCTGATACTGGTGTGACTTGGAAGAAGGTAGTTGATGCCTCAATACCACAAGGCTTGATTCCTCCTGTCCTCACCAATAACTTTGACGTAACTATAGGAGGAACCCATTCTGCCGGTGGGTTGGGGCGGAACTCCTTTCGTTATGGATCGCAAGCTGATAATTGCATTGGTTTAGAAGTTGTAACCGGAACAGGGGATCTGGTCTGGTGTACGCCAGAAGAGAACAGCGAACTTTTTTATCACGTTCTTTGCGGTTATGGTCAGTTTGGCATCATTACCCAGATACAGCATAAACTCAGACAATACCGCCCTTTGACCCGTACCTATTTTCTTTGCTATGACGACTTAGAACTCCTCTTGAATGATGAGCGTCTCCTCGTACTCGAAGAGCGTGTCGATGGTTTGCTCTCTCTATTCTCCCCATGTGTGATGGGAGTATCGAGGACAGGGGTAAATGGAATACAACCTCTGATTAAATGGTTTTATAGGATGCAGATTACTCTGGAGGTGGACTCTGCAAACGATATTAATGAGGAAGAACTTCTCTCTAGTCTAAAGTTCTATCGTCATATCTACACTGAAGACCTTACCTTTGAAAAGTTCGTTCAACCAATAGCAGAAGTACCTCATCCTGTAGGCACTGCAAATCCTTGGATAGACGTGATATTACCAGGATCGGTCGCCAAAGAATATATCGAAACTGCACTCAAGCGCATACCTAGTTTTATTGACTTCAGAAATACACCGGTGGGTTCTTTTTGTATGCTTTCTCGCAATACCAATATGCCCATGTTCCCTTTACCGGAAGAAGAGTTTATTCTCGGATTTGGAATGTATCCCACCATCCCTAAGTCTCAGCTTCAACCTGTTTTAGAACAAGTAAATCTACTTAGTGACCTCGGTTTGCAAGCAGGCGGTAAAAGATATATGGCTAGTTGGGTGGAATTTGACCTTCCTCAATGGAGACTTCAGTTTGGTGATTACTGGCCTAAAGTCAATGAGATGAAAAGGAAATACGACCCCAAGGCAATACTCAACCCTGGCTTTTTCCAGTACGAGCAGGTTGCACAGACCGATTTGAACAGTAATTCGGCTTATGTATTGGCATAAGCAAGATGAGAGCCAAAATCTGCGCAATATGCTAATCGTCTGTAAGACCTTGGCAGTAAGAAAAGGAAAGGAAAAACTTAAAGGGAGGATGCATGGATATTGCTGTTGTAGGTCTTAGCCACAAGACAGCTCCTGTTGAAATTCGTGAGAAACTGAGTATTCCAGAGGATAAAATTGAAAAGGCGATCGCGCATTTACATAGCTGTTTTCACATTGAAGAAGCGGCTATTGTTAGCACCTGCAACCGCCTAGAGATTTATGCTGTCGTTACTAAGACAGAGCAGGCAACTCAGGAGGTCGCTCAGTTTCTGGCTGAGCATAGTCAATTGCCTTCCGACGACCTCTCTCAACACCTATTTACTCTACGGCAGCAGGATGCCGTTAAGCATTTAATGTGGGTTGCTTCTGGGCTAGATAGCTTGGTGATAGGAGAAGGGCAAATTTTGGCTCAAGTCAAACACACCCACAAGTTAATCCAACAACATAATGGCTGCACGAGACGCATCCTCAATCACTTATTCAAGCAAGCCATTACGGCTGCAAAGCGGGTTAGAACAGAGACCGCGATTGGTACAGGTGCTGTCTCGATTAGTTCTGCTGCGGTAGAGTTAGCCCAAATCAAGGTACAGAATTTATCGGAGTGCCGAGTCACAATTGTGGGCGCAGGCAACATGGCTCGACGGTTAGTGCAACATCTATTAGCGCAAAAAGTAACCCAGATTTCAATTGTAAATCGTTCTATCGAGCGAGCTAAAGAATTGGCGAATGAGTTCAGCGATACGCAATTGCAATGTTATCCACTTGATGAAATGATGACGGTAGTTGCAGCATCGGACTTAGTCTTTACTAGCACTTCTTCTATAGAACCACTGCTGGATCGAGCTAAACTCGAAGCCAGTTTGAAACCAAATCAGCCTTTGATGCTGTTCGATATATCAGTTCCTCGCAACGTTGATGCAGATGTCAATGAGCTAACTCACGTTCAAGCATTTAATGTTGATGATTTGAAGACCGTCGTTGTCCAAAATCAAGAAAGCCGCCGACAAATAGCAATGGAAGCGCAAGCGTTGATAGAAGAGGAGTTAAAAGCGTTTCACACCTGGTGGCATTCACGGGAAACTGTTCCCATTATTAGTTGTTTACGGGAAAAAATAGAAAGCATTCGCGAACAAGAGTTAGAAAAAGCTTTGTCGCGCCTAGGTAGTGAATTTACCAATAAACATCAAAAAGCTGTCGAAGCCCTAACTCGAGGTATTGTGAACAAAATTCTCCACGAACCGATGGTGTGTCTGCGGACGCAGCAGGATGTGGAAACGCAACGCCTTGCTGGCGAAGCTCTGCAAATGTTGTTTAACCTAGAAGCTTGTGTTATTTCACGACATCTGTTAGACGCAGAAAAGCAACCTAGTGCTGTTACGAGTTCCCAAACCTAATTTGATGATTGTACAAAGGACGCCCTCATTAGTTAACTTTATCTGTGTCAACATTCATTTATTGAGATAGTAGGAGCTAAAAATGTTAAAAAACTTTTGGTACGGTTGCGAATTTAGCTCAGCCGTTACTAGTCAGCCTAAGCAAATCGTGATGTTAAATCAGAAATTTGTCCTTTACCGTGATTCCCAAGGACAAGTCGTAGCACTCAAAGACCAGTGTTCACATCGCGGTGCCGCACTCTCTTTAGGTTGGGTAGAAGACGGCTGTATTCGTTGTCCTTATCATGGATGGAAATTTCAAGCGGATGGCAAATGCATTGACATTCCTGCCAATGCACCCGAAACACCTATACCCAAAAAAGCTCGGATTGAGACATACCCAGTGCAGGAAAAATACGGTTATGTCTGGCTTTTTTATGGAGACTTACCAGAAGAAGAACGCCCCCCAATCCCACCCTTTCCAGAGTTTGAAGATCCGACTTTTAATCAAATTTTCTTGGAATTAAAATATCAGACTCATTACACTCGCTGCATCGAAAATACTCTTGACTCAGCCCATTTAGCTATCGTTCATGCTAAGTCATTTGGTGCAGGATTTAGGCAAGATCCAAGGGTTCCAGATTATCAAGTTCAAGAGGAGAATTGGGGTATTAGTGCCAAAATAAAATATGCAAATTTCACTAAGCCCCAAAATATATTTAAGCTCTTTTTTAGTCCATCATACACAGAGCTTAATACAAAAACCACCTTCTATTTGCCTAATATTACAAAAGTTGAGGTAGACTTTGTTCGTGGCAAGATGATCAATTATGCTATTCATCTTCCTGTTGATGAAAATACAACTATTACTAAGCGGATTCAATTTCGCAATGTTCTTAAACAGCAATGGGCAGACAGCTTATTTGTGAAGTCTCTCTACAAATCTCTTAATGAAGACAGAATAGTAAGCGAGTCACAATATCCCGCAGTCATACCCGACAGTTTATCAGCCGAAGTCCATTGTCCTTCTGATGCCTTGCCCCTTGCCTATCGCAAACTCCGCCAAAAATATTTAGCAATGGGTTGGGGTTTGAAGTCTAATAATTGTCAATCAAACAACTTCAATAGTCATCTAGAACAACATTCTTCTACTTTAGTCGTGAAGTAGATTCATATCTCATCTTAAGTTGCTTTCACAGAAAAAGTTTTCTGATTTTCTGCTTCATCATTTTCTTCTTTGTGTTTTTGTTTATTTTATGCTTATGTAAGCAAAATGGCGACTGCAACTTTGTTTCCAATGGGCAAGATAAGCTGATGCAGGTTGAAATTGTTTAAAAACTCGTTATGGTCTTTGACTATTAACTGTTGACACTCAACACTCAACAGTTGACTCGAGTTAATATTCAATTTAAATTGACAACGGTTTTATTTCTTCAAAAAGTAGGAGTTAAAAGTGTTAAAGAACTTTTGGTATGCTTGTGAATTTAGTGCAGATGTTACTAACAAGCCTAAGCAAATCGTGATGTTAAATCAAAGATTTGTACTCTACCGTGATTCCCAAGGGCAAGTCATAGCACTCAAAGACCAGTGTCCACATCGTGGTGCTGCTCTCTCTCTAGGTTGGGTAGAAGATAGCTGTATTCGTTGTCCTTATCATGGATGGAAATTTCAAGCGGATGGCAAATGCATTGACATTCCTGCCAATGCACCCGAAACACCTATTCCTAAAAAAGCTCGCGTTCAGACATACCCAGTGCAGGAAAAATACGGTTATGTCTGGCTTTTTTATGGAGACTTACCAGAACAAGAGCGCCACCCCTTACCAACTCTTCCAGAATACTTATTCTCATCTTTGCGTCCCGTTTGCCATTCGGCTATAGAGCCTGCTAATTACGCTCGCCTCATAGAAGCTAATATTGACTTTGCCCATGTGATCGCCATCCATAAGAAATCTTTTGGTCAGAGAATCCCACTGGACCAAACTATTAGATATCGAGTCGAGGAAGACGACTGGAGCGCAGTTGCTACATACACTTATGATTCTCTAGGTAGCTCAAAAAGTTTCCTAAACTTTTTACTGGGTGGACGTCCGCAGTTGACAATAAGATTGAGTTTTTACTTACCTAACGTTACCTTAGCTGAAATTAACGTAGGCGGAGATGGTAAATTTGCTATCAAGTTCGGTATTTTAGTTGCCTTCTTTCCGATTGATGAAAACACGACTTCTGCCAAACGTATTTTGTATCGCAACATTTTAAAACAACCCTGGCTAGATAGTTTCGTCAAAAATATGGACTATAAACTAGCTCATGAAGATACCATAGTTGTCGAAACTTTAACCTCTCAACCAATGCCCAGAATATCAGAAGAACTTCATGTTGCTGCTGATGCTCTCGATCTTTCTTATCGTAAGCTTCGGCAAAAATATCTGGCGAAGGGCTGGGGTCTAGAGCCATCTAATAGTGCGTCAAATAACTCAAACGGACATTCAGTGCAATCTGTTTTTACCTCGTTAATGCACTAGCTACACATTGTTTGTAGTAGCGCTTAAGCGCAATTAAGAACCTTCTTTCATCTGTAGCCAGGTTTTCGGGAAATAGTATTGCAAGTGCCAGTTTACGAAAATAAGGAAATTTCTAAAAATGGTATCAAATCGTCAAAATTCTCACTCTCCTGACACTTCGTTGGCTGCAACTAAAGAAAGTTTAACAGACGCTTCAACAAGTTTGTCACAACCGGAACCCATTCAAAATCCTGTCACAGGTGAGTGCTTAACAGTCCTTTGCTCTACTCGCGATAGCGATGGAGAGCGTCTCTTGCTCCGCTTTGACCTTCCACCAAAAGCCACAAGTGTTCCCTCGCACTACCATCTCACCATCACAGAGACGTTCGAGGTGTTAAACGGAGAACTCGAGATGGAGTTGAGTGAAAAAAGAAACAGAATGACACTCCGTCCTGGAGAAGTTGTACCAGTTCCCCCGGGTATGCATCATTCTTTCTGGAATGCATCTGACGAGTGGGTAACGTTCACAACCCTTGTACAGCCTGCAGCGGAATTTGAGAAGTTCATTAAAGGTATGTACACTATGGCTCGGAATGGGGTGAGTGCTAATTTGTTACAATTTGCTTTGCTTGTCGAGAAATCAGACTCCATATTAGTCAACCACCCATTGTTCCTCCAAAAGCTAATTGGTGCAGTCTTGATCCCGATCGCTCACCTTCTAAAGGTAGAACAATCTCTAAGCAAATATTGGTCATAAGTTGATCGCACAGAAGCTTGACCAAGCTTTTATGAGACAAAGGCTGCATCAGTTTAGCGCACTCGCGTACTTATCGAGGAAATTTTTACCTCTTTTCACTATTGTTACCTCGCTTTCTCAAAAAAAATCAATGAAGTTAATGAATACACCTCACAAATTATCTTTATGGGATTTGGTGCAATGGACTGTCTACCCTGCAAATTTTTTGGATGCTTGCAGTAGGCGCTATGGCGATATTTTCACAGTACAGTTGCCTGGTCAACAACCTAGCATATTTGTTAGTCACCCCGAAGCCCTCAAGGATATTTTTACCGCTCCTTCAGAATCTTTTGACTTCAGAGAAGGTAATCAAATATTGGATTTTATCTTCAGAGAGCATTCTTTACTGATGATGAATGGCAAATCTCATCTACGCCAACGTAAGTTAATGATGCCTCCTTTTCACGGAGAACGCATGGCTCATTATGGCAAGCTCATTTGTGGATTGACTGAACAGATGATGAAGACGTGGAGCGTTGGAGAATCTGTCAGTATCAATTTATGTATGCATAAAATCACTCAGAATGTTCTATTTCATGTTGTTTTTGGCTCCACAAAAACAGAGCGTTCAGAACAATTACGCCAAAAATTGCTTGCGTTAATAGAGATGACTACCTCTACATTTTTTGCGCTCAATGCTTTGCTTCCACCTTTACGCAAAGATTTGGGACCTTGGAGTGCATGGGGAAGTTTTCTCCGCATACAGAATGAACTAGATGAACTTCTCTATGCTGAAATTACTGAACGCCGTATGCAACCTGAATCAGAACGGACTGACATTCTTAGCTTGTTAATGACAGCTCGTGATGAAGAGGGTCAGCCGATGACTAATGAGGAATTGCGCGATGAATTGATTACAGTACTTGTATCTGGTTATGACACAACATCAACAGCCCTTATGTGGGCAATGTACTGGATTCACCAAACGCCTAGCGTACGTGAGCGACTGCTCAAAGAACTGAATAATATTAAAGACCCATCAGATACTAAAGCGATTTCTCAACTTCCATATCTCACAGCTACCTGTCAAGAGACACTGCGCTTACGCCCAGGGCTTGTAGTTGGATTCTTAAGGGTAGCCAAAACCCCAATCAAGATGATGGATTATGAATTGCCTGTAGGTTCGCGAATTTGGCCCAATATTTATTCCGCTCACCGTCGTGAGGAAGTCTACCCAGATTCCGAAAAGTTCAACCCGGAACGTTTTCTGGAACGGCATTTTTCTCCTTATGAATATTTACCATTTGGTGGTGGAACTCGGATTTGTATCGGGCAGGCTCTCGCAAATTATCAAATGAAGCTTGTACTGTTTAGTATCTTAACACGTTATCAGATGACACTAGCTGATCCCCGTCCAATTCATCCTATCCGTCGTGGTCCAGGTTTACAACCCTTGGGAAATTTGCGTATGATTGTGACTGCACAACACCATCGTCAATCAAATGTACCAGCGCTAGCCTGATCATGTCCAGAGAAGTAGTTATCGTTAACATTTTTGGAGGGAGAGAGGAAGAGAGGGAGAGAAGGAGAGAAGGAGAGAAGGAGAGAAGGAGAGAAGGAGAGAAGGAGAGAGAAAGAGAGGGAGAGAGGGAGAGAGGGAGAGTTTTAAAGTTTTTGCACAGATGGTCTGATCGTAATATCTAACAACTTTGTCTTGGAGCTGATTAACCCTAAAAAAAGTTTGGAGCATTCGGTGTTTATTAATTACCAGCTTTGCATCAACAATCTGATTGAGTAGGTCTGAAGAACGTCGGGATGGTGGTCGCTCACTCCAACGCTACACGCGGAAAATCCACCATAGGCGACTGGCAAACTCGAAGGAATTTAGCACCTGTGGAACAGCTTGAACAATCTTTGAAACGTCAGTAATCGCCAAAAGCCGATCTTGAGCAGTAATGGATAATAATTACACGATTGCTATTCTTGTGGCTTGTTTATATCAACATAATTATGCTTTTGAAGCCCTTGTTAATAGCGTTTGAGATGCACTTAGCCTGACTAATTAACCGGACTTGATATTAGAAAAAATTAGCTTTAAGACACAAATAATTGCTTGAAATTGGATGAGCTGACATAACTAAGACAAACGGTATCAAGGTATGATTCAAATGCAAACAAGTGACTTTGAAAAAGTTAGCCCTACTGCTTTCATGGTGAGTTCATTTAGAGGGTTAACTGATATTCCCTATGCCAAAGAATTAGCTCAACAGGCAGAAGCACAGTTAAGCGGCCAATCCCTGCCACAACTTAAGGAAAAACCTGTTGGGCTCGCGATACATTTAGAAGCTCGTTATAAAGCCATTAACCAAGTTATGGCTCAATACCCAACCACGCAAGTTTTAGAACTTGCATCCGGGTTACTTCCAAGAGGTCTTGTGATGTCTTGCGATCCCAACATCACGTTTATTGAAAGTGACTTACCTGAGATGATTGCTTACAAACAACAACAAGTTCAACAACTTGTTGGAGAACGTGCTAATCTACACTTTCTACAAATTGATGCAACTCACCCTTCTAATGAGTTTTTGAAGAGTATTAATTATCTGACGCCGGGACAACCTGTTGTGATTGTGTGTGAGGGGTTACTCATGTATCTCACACGCTCAGAAAAACAACAAGTATGTGCCAATGTCCGAGAAATACTTAAAGCTTACAGTGGGGTCTGGATTACTTCTGATTTTATATCTGAAGCGGGTTTTAAGCAGGCTCTACAAAATGACGTTGGATTGCAGGCACAAATACAAAGTATTCAAAGCTTCACAGACAGAGTTGACAGTGAAAATTATGGTTTTGAAATACCTGAGCAAGCCTTGCAATTTGCTTGTGAACAAGGATTTCATGTGACAGAGTATAGTTTGACAAATGTAGTGAACCAGTTAAGCTCTACAGAAGTCTTAGGTATTGATCCAGAAATAGCGAGGCAAATGCTTGCTGGGCAATCTGTTTTTGCAATGACTCTTGATACAGTTGACCGTTGAGCTTAGATGCAAACATTGTCTTAAACCACTTTGTACAGAAGTAGCTAGAGTAATACTCTTTCTGCTGAAGTTAAACAAGTGAATCGGGTTATTCCATTTCACGAAATAGTTGATACAAACAAAGCTTCTTAATGCATGGAGAAATGTATGGGAAATTATAGATTGCTACAAGCAGCTCAAGGTGAAGTTCTGGAGCGCCCTCCAGTATGGATGATGCGCCAAGCTGGTCGCTACATGAAAGTCTATCGGGATTTGCGTCAGAAGTATCCTTCTTTTCGCGAGCGTTCTGAAACCCCCGATCTAGCTGTGGAAATTTCTCTGCAACCTTTTCATGCCTTCAAACCCGACGGTGTGATTATGTTCTCAGATATCCTGACACCGTTGCCCGGTATTGGTATCCCTTTTGACATTATCGAAAGTAAGGGACCAGTATTTGAACATCCAATCCGAACCCAGGCACAAGTTGATGCCCTCACTCCTCTTGACCCTGAAGCTTCTTTATCATTTGTGCGTGAAATCTTGACAACTCTGCGCCAAGAAGTTAATGGTCAAGCCACTGTCTTAGGCTTTGTCGGTGCTCCTTGGACACTAGCTGCTTATGCTGTGGAAGGCAAAAGCTCAAAAGACTACTCGATTATCAAAAGCATGGCTTTCTCAGAGCCAGCGATGCTACACCAATTTTTAGGTAAACTAGCAGATGCGATCGCCATCTATGCTCGTTACCAAATTGATTCTGGTGCTCAAGTAGTGCAAATGTTCGATTCTTGGGCAGGACAACTCAGTCCCCAAGACTTCGAGACTTTTGCTTTGCCTTACCAAAAACGCGTCGTCGAACAGGTCAAAGCAACCCATCCAGACACACCCCTCATCCTGTACATCAACGGCAGTGCTGGGATATTAGAACTCATGGCACAATCTGGGGTAGATATCGTTAGTGTAGACTGGACAGTTGACATCGCAGTGGCACGGCAGCGCCTCGGAGCAAATATTGGAGTTCAAGGAAATCTAGATCCTTGTGTTTTGTTTGGTTCTCAAGAGTTTATCCGCGATCGCATCCTCAACACTGTGCGCAAAGCCGGAAATCAGGGACATATCTTCAATCTCGGTCACGGAGTTTTACAGAACACACCTGAAGAAAATGTTGCTTTCTTTTTTGAGACTGTAAAGCAGTCCCATAACTTATTAAATAACTCTAACTAAGATGTATGACTCAACTCAACTCTGCGTTGCCTAGCATTTCTCATCCTTCCCGCACTCTCCGCATCGGTTCTCGTGAGAGCCAGCTCGCTTTAATACAAACTTACTACGTACGAGAAAAACTTCAGAAACACTTTCCCGAGCATACGTTTGAAATCTGCACAATGTCTACTCAAGGCGACAAAATTCTGGATGTCGCCTTAGCTAAGATTGGTGACAAAGGGTTGTTTACCAAAGAACTAGAAGTCGGGATGCTTCGGCATGAAATTGACTTTGCTGTTCATTCTCTCAAAGACTTGCCGACTCGCCTGCCAGAGGGGTTAGTTCTAGGAGTTGTCACGGAACGGGAAAATCCAGCTGATGCCCTTGTGGTTCATGCTAAGCATCAAGATAAACAAATTGAAACCTTACCATCTGGGGCTGTCATAGGTACATCTTCTCTGCGACGTCTGGCTCAGCTACGCCATCACTTCCCTCATCTAACATTTAAAGATATTCGAGGAAACTTGAATACACGACTGCAAAAACTTGATGCTGGTGAGTATGATGCGCTTATTTTGGCAGCGGCTGGATTACAGCGCCTGGGAATGAGCGATCGCATTCATCAAGTTCTGCCTGCTGAAATTTCTCTTCATGCAGTGGGACAAGGAGCCTTGGGCATTGAATGTCGTGCTGACGATCTGGAAGTGCTGTCAATACTCAAAACAATTGAACACGTACCAACGCGCGATCGCGTTCTCGCTGAGCGTGCCTTCTTGCGGGAACTAGAAGGCGGTTGCCAAGTGCCAATTGGTGTTAATACTCAGCTTGACGGGAATATACTCACTTTGACAGGAATAGTAGCCAGTTTAGATGGTCAACATCTGGTGAAAGATACTGTTACTGGTACTACTACCCAAGCAGAACAACTAGGTATTGAACTGGCTCAAAGTCTACGGCAACAAGGAGCGCAGGAAATTTTGTCGGAAATTTTTGAGACAGTCCAACGGGGCTAAAGAAGTTTGTTCAAGGATTGTTAAGCGAAAGCTAAAGGATTACCTAAGCCATTACGTTATATCAAGTCCGGTTGATTAGTTATTATTCGGTGGCTCTGTGCAAAAACCTTAAAACCCTGTCAATAAATCGCCCTGCCCCCTACAGTCTTAATGATAAGTCTTTAACCGGACATGATATTACACGCCTAAGCATTGGTGAGACAAAGCCCTTCAATAGTTAGTTTTTTCCCTTCATATATACAAACGCTATGTTTCCCAACCACCGCCCTCGTCGCCTTAGAAGCCATTCCCAACTACGTCGGATGGTACGTGAAACTGTCTTAACAACTAGTGATTTAATTTACCCTCTCTTTGCCGTACCAGGTGAAGCAATTGCCAAAGAAGTTAAATCGATGCCAGGAGTTTACCAGTTGTCGGTGGACAAAATCGTGGAAGAAGCTAAGGCTGTTTACGACCTTGGTATCCCCGGAATTATCCTGTTTGGCATTCCAGAAGATAAAGATATAGAAGCAACTGGTGCATGGCATGACTGTGGCATTGTGCAAAAAGCCGCCACTGCTGTGAAAGAGGCAGTGCCAGAATTAATTGTCATTGCTGATACTTGCTTGTGTGAATACACGAGTCATGGACACTGCGGCTATCTGGAAGTTGGTGATTTGACTGGACGTGTCTTGAATGACCCAACTCTGGAGTTGCTGAAAAAAACAGCGGTTTCTCAAGCCAAAGCCGGTGCAGATATCATCGCTCCTTCGGGAATGATGGATGGGTTTGTGCAGGCGATTCGGACAGGATTGGATGAAGCTGGTTACGAAGACACGCCGATTCTGTCGTATGCTGCTAAGTATGCTTCGTCTTACTATGGTCCTTTCCGTGATGCAGCAGAATCCACACCACAATTTGGCGATCGCCGCACTTACCAAATGGACCCAGGTAATGCCCGTGAAGCCATTAAAGAAATTGAACTCGATATTGCTGAAGGGGCTGATATGCTGATGGTCAAGCCAGCTTTAGCCTATATGGACATTATCTGGCGTGTTAAAGAAGCAAGCAACTTGCCAGTTGCCGCCTACAACGTCTCTGGCGAATATTCCATGATTAAGGCTGCTGCACTCAACGGTTGGATTGACGAACAGCGGGTGGTGATAGAAACTTTGACAGGTTTTAAACGCGCTGGTGCTGACTTGATTTTGACTTATCATGCCAAAGATGCTGCCCGTTGGTTAAGTTAATACCAAGTTGGGTTCAAATATGTCATTCTGACCGAACGCGAGTGCGTGCCGCAGGCATAGGGAAGAATCTCGCGAGATGCTGAGTCCCTTTGGGACACGCTGCGCACATGAAGGAGCCTGCGCTTTGCGCTTACGCTTTACTACCGTTACGCTCAGCATGACAAATTGTCTGTATGACTGCAACTTGGTATAAGCTTGGTTTTCGCTCAGATCGATTTTTAGGTGAATGCAATCAAGTAGGTGTCGCATTCACCTCTGCCACTGGAACCATCACGATGCTCCAGTTTCTTCAGATATTCACTTTTAGGAAAATTAAGTTGACATTATGACGGCTACTTCAACTCCTAAAACAACTCCATCCAAATCTCTACCTCCAGTTGATGCTAAGGCTAGAGTCAGCCAGTTGATGAAACAATTGCAAGACGAAATCTGCCAGGTTTTGGAACAGCTAGATGGCGTAGGTACATTTCAGGAAGATGAATGGGAACGTCCTGAAGGGGGTGGAGGGCGATCGCGCGTAATCCGAGATGGCGCTGTGTTTGAACAAGGTGGAGTCAACTTTTCTGAGGTTTGGGGTTCTCATCTGCCACCTTCTATTCTGGCTCAACGTCCAGAAGCAGCAGGTCATGGCTTTTATGCCACAGGTACTTCAATGGTATTGCACCCCCGCAATCCTTACATACCAACTGTACACCTCAATTATCGCTACTTTGAGGCAGGACCAGTTTGGTGGTTTGGCGGCGGTTCGGATTTGACACCCTACTATCCCAATGCTTCGGACGCCGCCCATTTCCACTGTGTACTCAAGCAAGCTTGTGATACCCATCACCCAGATTACTACCAAGTTTTTAAACATTGGTGTGATGAATATTTCTACTTAAAGCATCGTCAGGAAACTCGAGGTGTTGGGGGTCTGTTTTTTGACTATCAAGATGGTCAGGGTCAACTGTATCACGGACCGTACTCAGACACCCCAGCTGCCATTTATAGTAACCAGATTGGCACACCAGCACCGCGAACTTGGGAAGAAGTGTTTGCATTTGTGCACAGTTGTGGAAAGACGTTTGGACCTTCTTATGTGCCGATTGTGGAACGGCGACGGTCAATGGAATATGGCGATCGCGAGCGTAATTTTCAGATGTATCGCAGAGGTCGGTATGTAGAATTCAACTTGGTTTATGACCGTGGCACAATCTTCGGTCTTCAAACCAATGGACGCACTGAGTCAATTCTGATGTCACTACCACCTGTAGTACGCTGGGAATACGGCTATAAACCGGAACCCAACACGCCAGAAGCCGAGTTGTATGAAACTTTCTTAAAACCTCAAAATTGGGTGAACTGGAAATCTTCCGCCATTTAGGGGACAAATGTCTCAAAGCGGAGTTAGTTAAATAACCAATCTATAATACTGCCTTACTAAGGAGACAACCTTGGTTCATACTACAATCAGAACAACTCAATCAGAACAGATCTTCACCGCTGCTCAAAAGCTGATGCCGGGTGGGGTTAGTTCTCCAGTCAGGGCGTTCAAATCTGTAAAAGGACAGCCAATAGTTTTTGACCGAGTCGAAGGCGCATACATTTGGGATGTAGATGGGAACCGATATATTGACTACGTCGGCTCTTGGGGACCAGCCATCTGTGGTCATGCTCATCCAGAAGTCATCGGTGCGCTACACGAAGCTCTAGAAAAAGGCACCAGCTTCGGTGCACCTTCAGTGTTAGAAAACGTACTGGCGTCCATGGTTATCAATGCCGTTCCTAGCATTGAAATGGTTCGGTTTGTCAACTCTGGAACTGAAGCTTGCATGGCAGTTCTCCGCTTGATGCGAGCTTTCACTGGACGAGAAAAAATCGTTAAGTTTGAAGGCTGTTACCACGGTCATGCTGATGCGTTCTTAGTCAAAGCTGGCTCTGGTGTTGCCACCCTCAGTCTACCCGACTCACCCGGTGTTCCTAAATCTGTTACCAACAACATCTTGGTTGCGCCTTTTAATGACATAACAGCAGTCAAAGCTTTATTTGAGGAAAATCCAGAGGAAATTGCTGGTGTCATTGTCGAGCCAGTGGTAGGAAATGCTGGATTTATTACCCCCGATCCTATGTTCTTACAAGGTTTAAGAGCATTAACCCAAGAACACGGGGCGCTACTTGTGTTTGATGAAGTCATGACTGGGTTCCGAATTGCTTACGGTGGCGCTCAGGAAAAGTTTGGCGTTACTCCTGACTTGACAACGTTAGGTAAGATTATAGGTGGCGGTTTGCCAGTGGGAGCCTACGGCGGTCGCCTAGACATTATGTCAATGGTTGCTCCAGCAGGACCAGTGTATCAAGCAGGAACGCTTTCTGGTAATCCTTTGGCAATGACTGCCGGAATTAAAACGCTGGAATTACTACAGAAACCAGGTACTTACGAGTATCTGGATCACATTACTAAGAAGCTGGTCAATCGCTTGCTGCAAATTGCGGAAGAAACTGGTCATGCAGTTTGTGGCGGTAACATTAGCGGTATGTTTGGCTTGTTTTTCAATGAAGGACCGGTTCGTAACTACAAAGATGCTAAAAAATCAGATTTAGTTAAATTTAGCCACTTCCATCATGGCATGCTAGAACGTGGTGTTTACCTGCCACCTTCTCAGTTTGAAGCGTGGTTTAGTTGTTTAGCTCATACAGAAGAGGATATTGGTCAAACTTTAGCCGCTGCATGGGATGTGCTATCTAGCATTTAGAGTAGTGCTGAAGTACTTATAGCATCCAAGGCATCACCGCCAAATCCTCAGCACCAAGTCACCTTCAAAGTTCTTAATCCAAGTAATTCCTCGGTACCTTGTCGTCGTACTGGGGATTTTGTTGTAATTTGGCTTTGTGAGAGCCGTAGAGGGATGATAGGGTGTCTGGTGGATA
Source organism: Scytonema sp. HK-05 (assembly GCF_963872035.1). NCBI lineage: Bacteria > Bacillati > Cyanobacteriota > Cyanophyceae > Nostocales > Scytonemataceae > Scytonema > Scytonema sp. HK-05. The sequence goes on along the minus strand of NZ_CAWMYC010000153.1, from coordinate 17,839 downwards.
AACGGGAGGATGGGGACATAAGCAAAATCCCTAGGAAGAAGATAGACACCTTGGTTGACGTGATTTTGCTCTGTCCCTACCTCATCACAGCGAATTGTCTCCCCCCCCCCGTTTTTGATATTTTGCAATTGTAGGTAATAAAGAGAGGGCTGTTTCATTCCCTCAAAGGCTCATAATGTCAAGGGTTACTTAAGCGCGATTGCCCAAAGAGCAGACGGCTGAAGGCGTATCGCTCCTTATTTCCTGGGAAAAATTTGAATTTTCTGGATCGAAATGTAGGTTTTCCATCACGGATGTCCCAAAAATTATCGCGCTTTGATATTGACAAATCCTCCCTCCTTATCGAATGAAACAGCCCTGCCCTTTCAAGGGGTGGGTGCGCCAATTATCGTTCCTAACCAGACACAACTAATTGTTGCTTCTCTGGCAGTTGGGTATATTCAGAGACAATTTTACGGAATTGCTCGCCTTCTATTGTCTCCTGTTCCACGAGCAAATCCACAAGCCGATCTACTAAAGCTCTGTTTTCACGTATAATGCGACGAGCTTCTTGGTAGCAGGTAGTTGCCATTGCTCGCACTTGTCGGTCAATCTTGATCGCCATTTCTTCTGAATATTCAGAGCGATTAACCCAATCTCGTCCCAGAAACACATCACTATTCTGAGTTTCCAGGGCCACTAACCCTAACTCAGACATACCATACATCGTTATCATCTTACGAGCAAGATTTGTCACAACTTTTAGGTCGTTGCTGGCTCCACCTGTTACTTCAGCTTCCCCAAAAACCTCTACTTCTGAAGCTTTTCCTCCTAAGGTCATGGTGATGTTGTCTTGCAGCCAAGCCTTAGTATAAAGCCCGCTGTCAATCATTTCTTCATTCAGAATCTGCTGAGAAAAACCACCAACTCCACCAGAACGGGGAATAATTGTCACCTTATTTAAGGGGTCAGAATATTTCAGGAGTGTAGACAACAGAGCGTGTCCAATCTCATGATAAGCAATCAACCGCTTTTTCTTGCTATCCAACAACGGGTTGAGGGTCAGTCCAATTGTCAATCTGTCAATAGCATCATCAATTTCTAGCTGCGTAATAGCCTCTTTACGTCTACGTGCTGTGAGAATTGCCGCTTCGTTGAGGAGGTTTGCTAAGTCCGCCCCTGTAAAACCTGGTGTACGACGAGCAACAACTTCCAAAGAAACAGATGGGTCAATTTTCTTGTTACGAGAGTGGACTTGCAAAATTTCCAGACGACCTTTGCGGTCTGGTGCATCCACAATCACTTGTCGGTCAAACCGTCCTGGTCTGAGCAACGCGGTATCTAGCACATCCGGGCGGTTTGTGGCAGCAATAATAATAATACCGGTGTTACCTTCAAAACCGTCCATTTCGGTAAGCAGTTGGTTGAGGGTTTGTTCCCGCTCATCGTTTCCGCCACCGATCCCTGCACCCCGCTGTCGTCCTACAGCATCGATTTCATCAATAAATATGAGACAGGGAGCATTTTCTTTGGCTTTCTTAAATAAGTCGCGCACGCGGGATGCACCCACACCCACGAACATTTCCACAAACTCAGAACCGGAAATGCTGAAGAACGGTACGGCTGCTTCGCCTGCGATCGCTTTTGCTAAGAGCGTTTTCCCTGTTCCTGGAGGTCCGACCAACAGCACTCCTTTGGGAATGCGTGCGCCGATTGCAGTGAATTTTTCTGGTTGTTTGAGGAAGGTAACGACTTCTTGTAGTTCTTCTTTGGCTTCTTCAATACCGGCGACATCCTCAAATTTCACTCCGGTTTTTGCCTCCATCTGGAAGCGAGCTCTGGTTTTACCGAAATTCATAGCTTGGCTAGAAGCATTCGTAGAGCGGCGGAGGAACAATAACATCAAAGCAACCAGTGGCAAAATCCACATCAGGTTGATCAAAAGCCCTACAGCCGCTCTACCATTAGCAGAGGAAACTTCCTCAAAATCAACGTTATTTTCTTTTAGCCTGCTAATTAACTCAGCGTTTTGTTCCAAAAGCCGCACTTGTATCGGTTGTGCATCTTGCTTTTGCCCTTTTAGATAAACCCTTGCTACCTGATCGGTTTCGTCAAGCTCTACTCTTTTGACTTCCTTATTCTCGGTTTTCCTGATTAATTCGCCATAGGATAGGGAATCGCCACGCTCTACTTTTTGCGCCAGCGCTGGAGTACTCCCTAACATTCCTGGCAACATGATTAAACCAGCTGCTAGCGCTCCAGTGAAAGCTGCACGCTTTGCCTTTTGCTGTTTCATCAATGTCTTTTTCTCAAAATTTTTCATAATAATTACCCTTTGTTTGCTGCTCAATAACCGAGCACTCGTTTCTATGCCTTTTCCTCTACCAAGAGTAGAAATCAGGGGTTTCTAATCTTCTAGTGTAACTTCCAAAAAAACCATTCCCAAGTTTTTCCTCGCTATACCCTTCAAACATAACTGGAACTTTAGGAATTCCTTGCTAGTCGCACTCTTTGCTAAAAAGCCTTTTAAAATACTACTTTTACATTTTATCTGTGTTGTGTCTTCACTCGCATAGCATAAAATTAGGAGCAAACTGCAATTTGACATATTATGTCACAAATCGCTAGATTATATACATAGTCGTAATGACTCCGGATTAGAAAAATTTAGCTTTGGCGTGTGAAACTTTTTATAGAAGCTTTTTACTGAACACGAATGAACTCAGAATCATCGATCCGAACGAGTGCATGAGTTCTGTACGACTGCGTGGTGAAGTATTGGGTTCAGTCCCCCCACTCATTGCATTCTGTGTTCTCTTGTTCTTCTTCAAGATAGTTATAGTTACGGGAATTTAATTGGACTATGGTGAAAATTGTTGGTATTGCTGGTAGCTTAAGACCTGAATCCTACACTCAAAAGGCTTTGCTTATAGCCGCGCAACGGGTGGAAGCTCTGGGTGCAGATGTTGAAATTCTGGATTTGCGGCAAATGCAGTTACCATTTTGCAATGGGGAAAATGAATATCCAGATTACCCAGATGTTCAGCGGTTACGCCATGTCGTTAGTAGCGCCGATGGGTTAATTTTGGCGACACCAGAGTATCATGGCGGCGTGAGCGGTGTCCTGAAAAATGCCCTTGATTTAATGAGTTTTGACCAGTTGTCTGATAAAGTGACAGGATTGATTAGCGTGTTAGGGGGACAGCCTAACAGCAACGCCTTAAATGATCTACGGGTAATTATGCGTTGGGTACACGCTTGGGTAATTCCAGAGCAAATTGGCATTGGACAAGTTTGGAAAGCCTTTAGTCCTGATGGTAAGTTGTTGGATGAAAAACTCTCTCAACGTTTCGACCAATTTGCTCAGAGTTTGATTGACAATACGCGCAAGTTGAGAGGCGTGTCTTAGTTGTTTCGCGCAAAGATGAGCCAGCGCCGTGCGGGGGTTCCCCCCGCCCGTGCGACTGGCGTGCCAAGACGCTAAGAATCTCTTTGCGCCTTTGCGTCTTGGCGCGAAATTAATTCACTTTAGTGATGGTGATGATGATGATGCGCTACAGCTAACTGGGGATTAACCGCCACAGTTTGTTCTGACACCAACTCGGTGATATGAGCATTTGCCCATTGAGCTGCCATTGTTAAGAATTCAGAATTGTCGTTAACACACGGCATCTGCACGTAGTTTAGATCAGGATGTTTTTTCTGTAGCGCATGAATGATGTGGTGCACATCCAATAAAGTTTCATGGTTTTCTGTAGCAAAGCCAATCGGCATAAAGACAACCGCTTTGGCACCCAATTGAATTAGGTTTTTCGCTGCTTGTTCGACATTTGGTAGTGTCCATTCAATGAGGGGTGTGTCGTGGTTTAGCCACCCAATGGAAATGAGAGGGTAGCGGTTGATTAACTGATCGCGTACTAAGTCGTAGAGTATTTGACTTTCGGTAATTCCAGAGGTGAATCCTTTGGCTTTGTGAGGACAACCGTGGTTCATCAGCACAATGCCAATCTGAGAAGGTAGGTAAGCACTGGCTAAGTCAGCGCTAATTTTCTCTTCCACAAGACGAGCTATCAAATTGATGTAAGCTGGTTCGTTGTAGAAGGATGGAATATAGCGCAGTCCTTTAACCCAGTGTTCATCACCATCTGTCAACTCAGCAAAAGCGTTGTTGACTTGCTCAATGGCAATACCACTCGTGAAGATGGAATCGACAACCAGCAGTGGATAGATGAGTATTTTGTCAAAGCCTTGGTTTTTGATTTCTGTCAAGACTTGGTTGGGAAGGAAAGGGGCGCAGAAGTTGAAGGCTTTAAAAACTTTAACGCCTTCACCCCACTGTGCCTGTAGGTTTTTTTCAATTCCAGCGCGTTGTTTTTCAAAAATGGCATTGTGTGGGGAAATAAAATCATGGTGTTGATGTCCCCACTCATGACGGTCAAATAATGCCAAAAGCCGTGCTAGGGGAGGATAAATCCAGGTTGGCACGGGTGCGAATTTTGCTGTCAGCAGATTTAAAGCTTGTTCATTATAGTTAGCGAAATCTTCGTAGCTTTCGACTTCGCCGTAACCCATAAGCAATACTGCTACTCGGTCTTGACTTGACAATTGCTCAGTGGGCTGTAGTTTTTCTGGTGTGGCTACCACAATACTTCCTCAATCCAACTTCAAAAGTTCTTAGTGTGTAGGGGCGCAATGCCTTGCATTGGTACTGAGTGCTGAGTGGAAATGACTCAGCACTCAGCACTCATGGCTCAGTGCTGTTCTTAATTTGTTGTTTTCCATACTCGTAAAATTCTATCCTATCCTGGGGGAGAGGATAAAAAAGCAATTAATAGCAATCTCTCTAATGAGATACTCTATTAATTACTAAAGGTATATACAAAAAAATTACTCTTAAGGCGTAACCGAATAAAATCTAAAGGATGAAAAATAAAATACTTCACACTATCATATCCTACGGAAAGCCCCCTACGGGATCTATGGGAAGGTGCGGGTTCCCACCAGTTGAGGAGCTATTTGGCAAATTGTGTCACGCTTGATAGACTGCAATTGCGATGTTGAGTTATTAATATGGGGACGAGTCATTGATCATCAGTGAGGAAAAATGACCAGTGACACAAAACCCTGTGACGGCTCAAACCAACGTCATACACCCTGAGAAGTGTTGTGCATAAATGTTAGATTTAAGACAGTAACACTGCAATATCCTTAAGGAAAAGCCGCTAACCCAAAGACAGATGAGTATAATTATTTGCCCTGGTATCCATGATTCAGCTTTAACTCAATGTTTTGTATCGGGATTACTAGAGCAAGTTGTAGATAAAGAAAAAAGTCAATTCTCAGCAAATATACTGATTGTACCAGTCGAGGGTGGTTTAGCTTTATCAGCGTTTCATATATTGCAGTTTTTACACAAACACTTGCAGAATAGGATACAATCGCCAATTGTATTCATTAGCTTTAGTGCTGGTGTCGTTGGGGCAATACTCGCGGCTCAGAAATGGCAACAATTTGGAGGTCATGTTAAAGCTTTTATTGCTATAGATGGATGGGGAGTGCCCCTTTGGGGGAATTTTTCTATCCACAGAATGAGTCATGATTATTTCACCCACTGGAGTTCTTCTCTGCTGGGAAGTGGGCAAAATAACTTTTATGCAGACCCACCTGTTGACCATCTAGAAATGTGGCGATCGCCCCAAACTGTACAGGGTTGCTATGCAGACTCTTTTTTTGGCGAATCACCGCCTCAAGAGCGCCTGACTGCTGCTGAGTTTTTGCACTTGCTTTTAAAGCATTATGAGGATAATTAGTCCGGAAAACAGATTTACCAATCAGGAGTGAGAAATGAGGAGTGAGTAGAGGAAGATGAGGAAGATGAGGAAGATGAGGAAGATGAGGGAGTCATCTGTTCCCCTGCTTTCCTTGCTCCCCGTAAGCGCAGCGTGTCGCAAAGCGGCTCAGCTTCCCCCACAACAGCCTCCACTCGCCCTAGTCCCCAGTCCCTAACCCTTAATCCCTAGTTCTGATGTTTCCAACAGAACCTCCAAATTCTAATAACGGGTTTCGTGCCCTGCTAAAAAACCGTAATTTTATGCTGCTATGGATTGGGCAGTTGTTGTCCCAGCTAGCAGATAAAGTCTTCTTCGTTTTGATGGTAGCCCTGCTGGAAAACTACCCACCCCTTCCAGGCTTAGCAGAGAACTCCATGTACTCGACTTTGATGGTGGCGTTTACAATACCAGCGATATTGTTTGGTTCTGCTGGTGGAGTCTTTGTTGATCGCTTCCCAAAAAAGCTAATTATGGTTGGCTCTGATGTGGTGCGGGGGCTATTGACTTTGTTTATTCCTTTTTTGCCACGAGAGTTTCTCATTCTGCTAGTACTTACTTTTGCCATTTCGACTGTGACGCAGTTTTTTGCACCCGCTGAGCAAGCTGCTATTCCGCTATTGGTGAGAAAAGAGAATTTGATGGCAGCCAATGCGCTCTTTAGCAGCACCATGATGGGAGCTTTAATTGTTGGTTTTGCTGTGGGGGAGCCGATATTGAGTTGGGCAAAAAACTCGGTAGGAGCAGAATATGGTCAAGAGCTTGTGGTAGCGGCATTGTACCTGGTGTCTGCCGGGATCATGCAACCGATTAACTTTAAAGACAATGTATCCCATGACAACAGTCAGCCAGTCATCAATCCTTGGACTGATTTTAAAGAGGGTTTGCGTTATCTCAGGAAAAACCGTCTGGTGTTGAATGCCATGCTGCAACTGACGACTTTGTACTGCGTGTTTGCAGCATTAACAGTACTGGCGATTAGATTAGCACACGAGTTTGGCTTAAAAGAGAAACAATTTGGCTTTTTCTTGGCAGCGGCTGGCGTAGGTATGGTATTAGGAGCAGGAATTTTAGGTCATTGGGGTGACAAACTCAACCAGAAACCCTTACCCCTGATTGGATTTTTGCTCATGGCGCTGGTTTTAGGAGTGTTCAGTTTTACCCACAACTTGTTATTAGCTTTTGCACTTTGTGCATTGTTGGGTATAGGCGCTGCTTTCATTGGCGTACCGATGCAAACTCTGATTCAACAGCAAACACCACCCACAATGCATGGTAAAGTGTTTGGGTTTCAAAATCATGCCGTTAACATAGCCCTGAGCGCACCACTGGCAATCACAGGTCCAGTCACTGATGCTTTAGGGTTGCGAATTGTGCTGGTGGGTATGAGTGTTGTAGTAGTCTTTGTGGGCGTTTGGGCTTGGCAAAATACTCGTCGAGTATTGCGAAATATTATTTTAAAATGAAGAAATCCTGACTATTCTCCCTTTTGATTCAGGAAATCCCGTCAGAATTTTATTTAGCTTTTAAATTAAAATGAATTTCTAACTACAAAATTTCTGCTTCAACTTAGCCCTTGCGTGAGGTTTGACTGTGCGCTCGCCTACCGAAATTAGTTTCCCACAAACCGAAAACCAAAGCATCTCCCAAGTTTCTATCTCGCCAGTCGTGACGCCCAGACGTGCATCTGGTGGTTTCGCTCTGCTTGATAGCCTCAAGCGCCACGGCGTTGAGTATATTTTTGGTTATCCTGGTGGTGCAATCCTGCCGATTTACGACGACTTATACAAAGTAGAAGCTACCGAGGGTGGCATTAAGCACATCTTGGTAAGACACGAACAAGGTGCAGCACACGCCGCTGATGGGTACGCCCGTGCAACGGGAAAGGTAGGTGTGTGCTTTGGGACTTCTGGTCCTGGGGCGACTAATTTGGTAACCGGCATTGCCACCGCTTATATGGATTCAATCCCGATGGTTATTGTCACGGGACAGGTGTCACGGGCGGTGATCGGTACGGATGCGTTTCAGGAAACCGATATTTACGGGATTACGCTACCAATTGTCAAGCACTCCTATGTCGTGCGCGATCCCAGAGATATGGCACGCATTGTTGCCGAAGCCTTCCACATAGCCAGCACCGGACGTCCAGGACCAGTTTTGATTGATGTTCCCAAAGATGTGGCGTTGGAGGAATTTGACTATGTGCCTGTGGAACCGGGAAGAGTGAAGTTACCGGGGTATCGTCCCACAGTCAAGGGAAATCCACGGCAGATTAACGCAGCAATACAGTTGATTCGACAAAGTCGCCGTCCACTGCTGTATGTTGGTGGTGGTGCGATCGCCTCAGGAGCACACGAAGAAATTAAACAACTGGCGGAATTATTCAATATCCCCGTCAGCACAACATTCATGGGTATCGGTGCCTTTGACGAACATCATCCCCTGTCTTTGGGAATGTTGGGAATGCACGGCACCGCCTACGCTAACTTTGCTGTTACAGATTGTGACTTGCTCATTTGTGTTGGTGCAAGATTTGATGACCGCGTGACAGGCAAGTTGGATGAATTCGCCACCCGCGCTAAAGTCATTCACATCGACATCGACCCGGCGGAAGTTGGCAAAAACCGCGTTCCTGATGTACCCATCGTCGGCGATGTGCGGAAAGTGTTGCTTGATTTGTTGCGTCGCGTTCAGCAAGCAGGTACAAAAGATACACCCAACCAAACGCAAGAGTGGCTGAATCTGATCAACCGCTGGAAGGAAGAGTATCCTCTGGAGGTGCCGCACCATGCTGATAGTATGTCGCCGCAAGAGGTGATTGTAGAAATCGCACGCCAAGCGCCCCACGCCTACTACACCACAGATGTAGGTCAACATCAAATGTGGTCGGCACAATTCCTCAAAAATGGTCCCCGGCGCTGGATTTCCAGTGGTGGTTTGGGAACGATGGGTTTTGGCTTACCAGCAGCAATCGGCGCTAAGGTGGCGTTCCCCGATGAACAAGTCATCTGTATTAGCGGTGATGCTAGTTTCCAGATGAACTTACAAGAACTGGGAACAGCAGCACAGTATGGCATAAATGTCAAGACTGTGATTATCAATAACGGCTGGCAGGGAATGGTGCGCCAGTGGCAGGAAGCCTTCTACGGCGAGCGTTACTCCTGCTCGAATATGGAAGTAGGAATGCCAGACATTGAGTTTTTGGCAAAGGCGTATGGCATCAAAGGCATGGTGATCAAAAGCCGGGAGGAGTTGAAAGATGCGATCGCCGAAATGCTAGCACATGATGGTCCAGTTATCGTCAATGCCTACGTGACCAAAGACGAAAACTGTTACCCAATGGTTGCTCCTGGAAAGAGTAATGCCCAGATGATTGGCTTACCACGAGCGCCACAGAAAGCCTCAGCGGAGCCAGTTTTTTGCAGCAACTGCGGTGCGAAAAACTCACATAATAACAACTTCTGCCCTGAGTGCGGGACTAAGTTGTAGAGCGATATCGCAGTTAAGGAATAATAACGCAGGGTGGGCATTGCCCACCCTCATTTTTTTTGACTCCGCAGCGTCTTGTTGACTCGCTGTTTAAGTAGTTGCGTCTAAAGTCCGCTTCATAACGTAGAGCGTGTGCGTTTTGTTGCCGAATTCCCTAGGTGGCGTTTTACGTGTCACCTCGAAACCTATTTTCTTCCAAAAAAGGAACCCTTGCTCATTCTCTTCAATAACCGCTAGCATCACCTGCTGCACTTTATGCGTTGATACCCAACGCTCAAAAGCCCTATAAAACTGAGAGCCTAAACCTTTGCCTCGCTGTTGGGGAGCAAGCATCATCAAGCCCACCCACCAACTGCTGTCATCAGGGTAATGGCGAATTGCTTCAATTAATCCCACCAAGACGTTGTGCGCGTCGAAAAGACCAAACATAAATTTGTCTTGCAGAGTTTTCCCTTCAGGAAGAGCGAGAAATTCCTCACGAGCGGCAGAGGGTGAGGGCGGATGCCCGTCTGTAAGATAAGCAAAGTCCGCGCACTCCTCGTAGAGCCGCTGAAGAACTTCTTCATCATTTGGCTCTAGTCGCTTTACTGTGTAGCCAGAAAGTTCCAGCGCAAAACCTGTTGAACTGTCTATACTCATCATTCAAGATGATATAATCTAATGTTGGTAATTATAATTATTCTTGCCTAGGGGGTGATACCTATGATGACATTTAGCAAGCAAGTAACTATCGCTACATCATTAGGAGATTCATCATGGATATTCGCCCCATTAGCCGCGAGGAACTGGAAGTCTTCGCTAATTTCAGTGAGCAAGCTGAGCTAAATGAGCATTTTCTCAATTATTTGAGAGATATGTGGGATGAAAGCTACGTTCGCCCGGAGTGGTGCTTTGTCGCTGAAGAAGCAGGAGAGTTTTTTGGGCGTATTGTTTACTGGAGTTTACCATCACTCGGCAAGCCTTTCATCTGTGATTTTTTGGAACTCCCTTGGAACGCCAACTATCTTGAAGTCGGCACACAGCTTTTACAACAAACCTTGACACAGTTGCACCTTCATGATAATGACAGTATGGAGTATCAACTCGATATTCCATCACCGTCTTCCAGATTTCTGGAGGAACGAATTGATCTGCTGGAAAACTTTGGATTTTCTCTAAAAAGGGAAACGATCCGCTTTGAGTGGAAAGATACTCAGACTCAGATCACGCCATCAAATCGGCTGACTTTCCGTTCGCTTAATGAGGTTGGTGAAGATGCTTTCATTCATGCCATGATGCAAGTATCGTCACAAACTCGCGATCGCTCCATTTTGCATGAACAGGCTACACTGGGTTTAGAGCAAGAAGCACTCGAACGCTTTCATAAGTCGAAAGCTTTCAAGTACAAACCGACGTGGTGGCAACTAGCTTACACCCAGGACGGTACTCTTGTTGGTTTGATTATGCCAGCGGAGAATGATGGTGGACCTATCATTGCGTGTATTGGTGTAGTCCCAGAACACCGAGGACAAGGCTACGTTAACGATTTGCTACAGCAGGGAACCCTCACTCTGAAGTCCAACGGTGCTGTACGCATCCGCAGTGATGCTGATGTTAATAATGCAGCGATGGTTCGCGCCTTTCAACGCGCTGGGTACAGACAGTTTGTCTCTAGAAGAGAATACTGCTATTCGATGAGCTAACAACTTCTGCCTTATAGGGCTTCTGGCGTTGCATACACCACACGTAGGGGCACAGCATTGCTGTGCCCCTACAAACGCGTGTATTGCACTCAATTGAAAACGGCTATAAGTGTGGTAAGCAGGATGAAGACTGAAGGTAAAAATTACACTTCGTACTTCATCCTTCATACTTCATTGTTTTGCTTTACTTAGAAATTGGCACATTATTAAATGCCGCTGTATCTGGCACAAACACGTCTAAACTGTTAACACCCTCGGGAATCCTTAACCAAACATAGGCATCAGCTGAGGCGTTGGGACGCAAAGAAGATAGACCAACACTACCCGTTGAGCGCTGCAAGTTAACTGCTTTATAGGTTTCGCTCGTATCAGGATTACGGGCTGTTGTACTACCAACCGATATAATATCACCGCCAACAACTCCATCCGAAGCAAGACGACGGATACGCATCTGCACATTCACCACATCACGATTGGCAGTTTCTGGATCTTTAATCCGCTTTACCGAAAGTAACTCCACTTCTGCCTTTTTACCAAAAGCAGGCTGTACAAATTCACCAGGTTTAATAGCAGCACCACTGCCAGGTTTTGATTGTGGCGTTGAAGATGATACGGTTTCAATGTCAGTTGTGGGTTGTGCCGTTTTATCTCCAGATGAAGACGTTTCCAGTGGACTAGGCGTGATTTTAGAAGGAGCATTACTGGTTTCTACACTGGAAGTCTTTTGGGTAGAAGTGGTGGCGCTACTGTTACCAGCATTAGCAACATTCAGCGTCTGTTGCAGGGTAAAAACTTGGTAAGCGGTATAGCCACTGCATAATAAAGCCAAAGTCGAGAGTAAGACAGCTACACTAGATAGGAATGTACTCACACCATAACCTCTACATCGTGTTTCTGCATATACAAGTTTGTCAATCTTTCGATTTTGTCATGCCATGAGTACATTTGGTGAATGACTTGCATACTAGTTGTCTAAGTTACGAGTGTACTGCGTCAGTCATCATACCGACATACTTTTATCTTCGGAAAGAGGTTTATGTTTCTTTAACCAAACTTATTATTAACTTCAGGAATATCTGTGATAAATGAAGTTTTTAAATATACTTTGGTTCAAAAACCTAGATCTAGTCGTTTTCGCTGATACCTAGAATTCTCACCTCATCACCTTGATTTAAAATTTTTCCTGCTTGTGATACGGGTATATTTGTATTCACGCTTAACCTGAAGAAATGATTAAAACGGGTTGACGTTGTCCAAGGTGGTAGAGACTCCTTGCGCTTAGCCACAAATATCTTCTGAAAATTGGTTGTTAGTTTCCCTGTCTGAGAATCTCTTGCGGGAACAATGCAACGCTGACAAGGATTTATGCCTTCAAACAAGACTTCTCCGACTTGAAACTGCACAAAACGCCCAGTCTCTGTAAATAATTGGTCTTCCCAAAACGGTGGAACTCCACCAATCTCTATATTCGCTCGCATACGGAGTCGCATTTCATCAACACTGACTTCAGGAAACCAGGAAGCGACTTCTTCAAGTGTGCCTGTGCTAATCACAGTGGGTCCTTTGGCATTAGTGTCGTCTGGAAAGCCAGTTATCGTGTTTTGCACAAATTTAACTGCAAAGCCAAAGTAATCACTTAACCAGGTTTCCAGCAGGGATCGCTCATTATCAACGTGAAAAATAGCTTTTTGGTCAGTCCCTTGAATGTGTAACGAGAGTGTTTTGAAATTAGCATCAAACGCTGATCGCAGTAAGTGAACCTTAGCATTGCGCTTTCCATTCACAAAATGACTTTTGACTTTTGACTTTTGACTTTTGACTTCCCCGAAGGGGTGACCTTGCTCATCAAATAGGGCAAACTCTCGGTCATGCTGAAGTGCGCCGCTTTCAAGAATTGTAGCTTGATTGACATCAATTCCGTCGAGAGATTTTATCGGGTAAATAGAAATCGCTGCAAGGTAGGGTGACATAAGCAATTCAAAATTCACGCATTCAAAATTCAAAATGAAGAAAACCAGTGCTAGCAGCTATATGCATTCTTATATGCCTGACAGCTTAGTCAAATGGCTTTCACGAAACTTGCACAACTGCCAACTCGGATTTTAAAGGTTACTTAATAAGATTGCTCAAGCGAAGTGTCTTCTTTTTGTAAAAATCTCTTGCTTTTGATGCCTATGTGTGTAACATTCTAATTTGGCTATAAAATACGGTAAATCGGTAAAAAATAAGGAAATTAAAATTTGATTTGAGGCAAAAAGTGCTTATAGCCATACTATCGTTTGGAAACAGCGATGTTGAAAGATTGTCAAGAACTCGAAGTCAGCACCAGTTCTCATGAGGCGGTAGGTGCAATAGATAGCTTTTTCGAGCAGTTACTCAGTGTTGGGAATGACACACAAGTCATTCTCAAAGCTGTTGACGCTGATGCCACCTGTGTCCTTGCCAATGCTTATGCAGCAGCTTTTCACCTATTTTCTGGCACAAGCGATGCTGTGACTCAAGCAACAGGCTATCTCAATGCTGCCAAAGCAAACTTTAACCGCGCTAACGATCGCGAAAAACTTTACGTTGCTGCTATTGATGCTTGGATAAGGCGTGATATTCAAGAGGCGATCGCCCATCACGAAGCCATTGCTGAAAAGTTTAAGCGTGATTTAATCTCGCTGCACATCTGCCAGTACCACTACAGAAATTCCGGCAACAGCGAGGGGATGCTGCGGATTGCTCAAAAAGTTCTGCCTGCCAATCGCGAAAGTCCGTATATGTACGGAATGCTTGCCTTTGGGTTAGAAGAATGTCACCGCTTAACAGAAGCTCTTGAAGCAGGGCGACGGGCAACGCAGATGAAACACAATAACCGTTGGGCGCATCATGCCGTTGCTCATGTGTTGGAAACACAAGGGCGACTTGAAGAGGGAATTGCCTGGATGGAGAGTGTGTGTGAGACTTGGGAGGGTAGCAACCCAGCATTTTACAGCCATCTTTGGTGGCACACAGCACTGTACCATCTTGATACCGAGGATATTGGCAAGGTGCTGGACATTTACGACACTCGCATTTGGGGACGCGCCAGAAAAGAAAATGGACGCGAGCAAATTAACGCCATCTCGATGCTGCTGCGGTTGGATTTAAGAGGCGTAGATGTGGGTTCACGCTGGCAAGAAATTGCTTCTTACCTCCAGCCACGACTGCACGAACACATCATAGGTTTTCTGGATCTGCACTATATCTATGCGTTAGTACGTGGCGGCAAAGATGACTGGGCAAAAGAGATGTTAGAGAGTATGCAAGCTTACGCCAAGAATGCGCTGCCTTCTATCCAACGAACTTGGACAGAAGTCGCATTACCTGCTGCCCGTGGTATGATTGCTCATGCTCAAGGCAACTGGCAAAGAGCGATGGCAGAACTAGAACCAGTGCTACCGAGGTTGCAAGAAACAGGCGGGAGCCATGCCCAGAGGGATTTATTCGCTCAAGTCTATCTTGATGCCTTGCTTCATGCTGAACAAAATCATTTAGCGCTTGATTTGCTTTCTAAGCGTGCAACGGCTCGTAACAATATTCCAGCAATTCAGCGCTCCTTGGGATTAACATATAGCAAGCTGGGGCGAATTGATGAAGCCAATCAAGCATCCCGTCGTGCGTTAGAGTTATCACAGCATTATCAAGCTTCACGACAGGTATTAGCACGAAATTAACACTCACAATTCATCCATTTAACAATTAGTAACTCATTTATGCAGTACGTCAATCTTGGCAAAACCGGATTAAAAGTGTCGCGTTTGTGTCTTGGCACTATGACTTATGGCTCGCGTGAATGGCGAGAATGGGTGCTGACGGAGGAAGAAAGCCGTCCATTTATCAAACGCGCCTTAGAATCGGGAATTAATTTCTTTGACACTGCCGATATGTACTCACTAGGCGTCAGTGAGAAGATTCTTGGGCAAGCCCTGAAGGACTTTGCTAAAAGAGACCAAGTCATCATTGCGACTAAAGTTTACAATGCGATGGGTGATGGTCCTAATGATCGGGGACTGTCTCGCAAGCACATCTTTGATAGTATTGATGCCTCACTACAAAGACTGCAAACAGATTATGTAGATTTGTACCAGATTCATCGCTGGGACAATGAGACACCGATTGAGGAAACTCTTGAGGCACTGCATGATGTCGTCAAGTCTGGAAAAGTCCGTTATATCGGTGCTTCTAGTATGTACGCTTGGCAGTTTGCCAAAGCCCTTTACACAGCTGATCTACATGGCTGGACTCGCTTCGTCTCGATGCAGAACCATTACAACTTGGTTTATAGAGAAGAAGAGCGAGAGGTGCTTCCCCTAAGTCGGGCTGAGGGAATCGGGATCATTCCTTGGAGTCCTTTAGCGCGGGGTTTTTTGGCTGGTAATAGGCAAAAGGAAGGCTATGGCGAAACTGTGCGTGCCAAAACTGATGACTTTGCCCATAACCTTTACTACGATGAAGGGGATTTTGAAATTGTTGACCGAGTTGTAGACTTAGCAAAAGGACGCGGTGTCTCTCCAGCACAGATTGCCCTAGCTTGGTTGTTGCATCAACCTGGCGTCACTGCTCCGATCATTGGTGCTAGCAAGTTGCAACATTTGGAAGATGCGATCGCCGCTTTGGATATCAAACTCGACGACAAGGAACGCGCTCATCTGGAAGAGCCTTACAAACCACATCCCGTTTTAGGACATCGTTGAATACATCAGTTTTTAGTACTGATGAATCAAATTGCAGGCTGTTTCCACAGAGCCTCACGAGAGTTTGATTTTTATTTTTCCTCCGCTTAGAGTGACAAAAGAGCGATATGTTTTGACAAATGAAAAGCGAGTAACCCTTATTAGGAACACAATGTAGAGACGCGCCATGGCGCGTCTCTACACACGTGATTTTTTACACATCAACCTTAGTTCCAAATGAAATTTGCAAGATTTACTGCCAGTTGCTGTTGACCTGCATCCCACTTTGTTGAAATCTGATTTATAAAATTTGATAGAAACCTTTTTATAAACAGCAACAATATTAAAATTACCGTCACAAACAAGGATATCACTCCTAGTTTTGGTTTCAGTGAAAGAATAAAATGAACCGTAATTGCTAGCCCAAAACCAATGAGAATCAATAATAACAGATTCTGCAACATTGAAGGTAACTTTAGCATAGGTAGCAATTTCGCCCAAATTCCCTTGTTTTTTGAACGAGCAGGGTTGCCTACAGGTGCTAATGTCTGCCCGCTAAGAATAATCTTTGAGTTTTTGATATTTAATTTGTAGGCGTAACCTTGGACATAATCTCCCTCGATTGACTCATTATAATTGCCATCGCCCATTGGTATATTACGATTTTCAGGGTCTTTATTTTCTGTCATGGTCTAATCTCGGTGGTTCTCTTTGATGTCAAGGAAATTAAACGCCTACAATTCACAGAAAAACAAAGTGAGTTAATACTTAACTGTCCTTAGTTTTTTGCCAATCTTCCAAAGCACCAATTACAAAACTAGCTGCAGGATGGTTAAGAAATTGCTCAAATGCTTGAACACCACCTGCCTTTAGCGCACTAATTATTCGTTCTGCCAAAGTGGGGTTATTCTCAATGTGCTTAATAGTTTCGGCTGCTACTTGCATCTTTCCCATAGTTGTATCAGTAGAATAGGACTTATCCAATTGTTCAAGCAGTTTTTGAATTTCTGCTGCTGCTTCAACAAGGTTTTGTTTCTCCCCAGCAGTGTAGTAATTTCCTTGGATATAGTTGCCTTGAATGCGCTCGTTATAATTGCCGCTACCCATATTAAGTTTCCTGGTAACTTAGGGATAGTAAAAACCGTATTTCACAAAGAATACAGCAATGCAAAATTCACGAGTGTAACGATATCGAAAAATACAGACGGTAGATACTATGCCTCTATTCTTTTTAATCAAGAAGATGAACCAGTAGTTGCAGTTAGAGAAGCTATTGGTGTTGACCTTGGGTTAAAAAACTTTGCTATAACTTCTGATGGCTCTAAGTATGACCTACCCAAAAAACAACTAGCTTCTTTAGAAAAGAATAGAAAGCGTAAGCAAAAGAAGTTGTCCAGAAAAACAGACAAAACTTCCAATAAACGATTTAAAGCTAAACAACTAGTTGCAAAAGTCTCTAGCAAGATTGCTAGGGTGAGAGAGGACTTTCTACACAAGCTATCTCGCAGTCCGGGCATACGAAAATCAAGTAATTTGTGTAGAAGACTTGGCGGTTAAGAATATGGTTAAAAATCCTAACTTGGCAAAATCAATAAGTGACCAAGGATGGGGGATGTTTTTAACCATGCTTAAATACAAAGCTGAGAGATTTGGTCATACCTACCAAGAGATAGGGCGTTTCTTCCCTTCATCTCAACTTTGTAGTGAGACTCTACTACCAATCCCAATGCTACAGAATGGATATGATTCGCTGGGTGTAAGGTTTGTAGACTGTCCACACTGCCAGAGTCAGCATGATAGAGACATCAATGCTGCAATGAATATTAGAAATGAAGGATTGCGATTATGGGCGTTAGGAACTAGCGCTTCTGCCCACCGAGGGGATGTAAGACCAAAGCTGCCGGGACGTAAAAAATCCATGACAGCTGAGGCAATCCCCAATGAATTGGGAAGCCTACACCGACCTGACGGTACGGTGTAGGTAGTTCACGTCAATATTGTTCGTATTTTTGATTTTTGTCCAGCAAAATCTATCAGTTGAGTGAAGTTTTGCAATACCACCTCTCTACTACTCTTTAGACAGGGGAAAACACCAGCCTTGAAATAAAGCCCACATTCCGCACCCCTAACTGTCACAGAGGGAAATTACGGAGAGAAAAAATCT
>NZ_CAWMYC010000152.1:0-48045 GCF_963872035.1 Scytonema sp. HK-05 | reverse complement strand
TTCTACTGACAGGATACCGTTACGTGGGCTTTCTTACTTTTCAGACATCCTCTTAGCCTGCTGTAAGGAATCACGCCCGACAATCAATCAAATTATCAGGCATTTCGGGCAATCAGGACTTGCGATAGCGCAAGCGCTGACTTGTCAGTTCGCAAACCAACTCATAAATGAAAATAAGCTGGTATACAGCTTCAACAGCAAGCTGGCGTGTGCCCGCCATCTGGGTTATATACACGGCGATATCAAAATTAGGGGGAGTAGGAACAACAACATCAACTACATAAATACCTCAAACGGAGAGGAATTTGAACAAAGTGCAATCAACACTGCCTTAAGAGAGGTATACCCTGATGCAATTTATATAGCCCAAGATTTTGATGGCAACCCTGTTTGGTATAAATCATCAGAGTTAAAAATCAAAGAGGGACAAGCTTTCCTCAAGCCTATCGGACAAACAAACCTATTCACGCGCCCTCAAGGAGTCATTAGATTTGAGGAGGTTAAAACTACTAGCGAAGCAAAGTCTATCAAACTACCGAGGGGAGTGATAGAACTCACACCTAAAATATGTAAAATATCTGAGTCGGTAATCGGATACAAAATATACAATCGGGAGTCAAGATGGACTTGTCCAAATCGAGATTGTAGAAACCACAATCAATCTCTAGCAAGTAAGTTAGAAAACTGTCTCATATGCAACAGTCAAATCACAGAAAGAGACATAATCCAGCTAGTAGAAGAAGTGGTACATAAGGAAGCTTTTACTATTAGTTATTCTACGAGTTTTCTGCAAGTTACAATCGACCGAAAAGCAAAAAGTTTCTTCAAATCAAAAGTAGACAAGTTTCGGTCAAAAATCAAGAATCAGAAGTACGTCTCCAGGGAGAAAAGAGAGTTATTTGAATACAACGAAACCGACATTTGCATCCACAGTCTAGCACATCAACTTATGCTAGCATTACCACTAGTCGAACATGGAGCCAGCAGTAAGGATATCGACTTTATACTCCATGAAGAACCAACCCAACCTAACTCATTCGGCTACTTCTTTGATACAGTTGAAGGAGGAACCGGAATGTGCGATACGCTGTTTCAATATTTGGAAAAAGCTGTATCCAGGGCAAGATTCTTAGTGGAACATTGCCCATGCAAGCATGGATGTTCTAATTGTACTATTATCTACAGATGTCCAGATGACAATACAGCCATCTCTAAACAAGTTGGATTATCTATACTCCAAGATTTAATCCAAGAACAGGTACAAACTCTCTAAAAAACAGTCCTGCCTTATTTATAAGGTAGGACTAGTGATAATAAATCTAATACTAACCAATATAAATCAAACCACTACTAGTAACTAACGTTGACTAAAACCAAAAGTATTTTGGTTAGTGTTATGTACGTAGAATTAGTTCCTGACTGCGAGCAATCACCTCAAAAATTCCAAATTGTTCATGCACCGACATATTTACTTTTAGAGACAAATTATCAGTTAGGCGATTATATCCCTGCATCAGAAGTTTATCTAATAGTTAATCATGCAGTCAGTTTAGGGTATCAAGTTAAAATATGTCCGATTTTAAAGAAAGAGAAGATTCAATATCCTTTACCTGCTATCAGCGATGAACTAGCTGATTTAATGATTGATTATCCATCAGATTTAAAAATGCGAACAAATGGAATGGTTTTTGAGCAAAGAGCATATTTAATGTCTAAAGTTCAGCATGAAGTATGCCAAACCATCGAATCAAAAATTCTTTTAAAAGAAGCCGAGTATTGGCTGGTAAATTATGCCCGAGAAGTTATGACCCAAGAGTGTAATTACCTGCCAGACATACTTACCAAGCTTGATAATCCCGTTGTTCGGTCAATGGCAATAAATACTCTTATGATCTGGCAACCTAACTGGAAAAAAGCTATCTCTCAGCACGCAGGAAGCAAGTTTGAAGCAGGTAACAATGAGTTCGAGGTCATCAGCTACTATCACAATCAAGAGAAAAAGGGGAGGGAAGGAGTCATGGTACTGTGCAGGGTTACAAAAACCATGAATAACTACCCTGAATTCCCTATATTCCCCCTCTATGCAAACTGCACTCTTGGAACTTATCAAGTGGAAAATGCTCTTAATCAAAGATTAGCTTAAAACATAGGGCAGGTAGTTATAACTACTTGCCCTAACACTATAAAATTAACCACTATCAAAAGCTTATGCATCTAGCTAGCGAAGTTAAGTAGTAAAAATCGAATGAAATCATGCATGTCCAGGCACGTAAAATCATCTCGTCCCTGGAAACACTACCCGACATATGGCGAATTGTACCCACCTTCGGCAAACGCCCTCTGGGAGGAAAACAATGGCAACATAAAACTTATTCCCCCAAACAGCTGCAAACCGAACTCATTCGTACTAGATGCAAGATTTGGTCGGGGAAAAGGTATACACGCGTCACTGGGGTTGCTATTGTCTGTGGCGATAACCAACCCCAAGGACATATTATCGCAATCGACTGCGACGGTCCACGTGCCTGGGGTCAAATACTCATCCTCACTGAAAAGCTAGAAGAGGACGAAATAAAAGAGATTCCTCCCCAAAAATTATGCGATCGCGCACTCACGTATCTGCCACCTACAGTCGCCTTCACCTCTGGAGGCAGTTACAAATGCCAGTTTCTCTATCTAGTACCCCGACATAAACCAATTATTTCCAGCAAAATATCGAATCTGGAGTTTAGGGGCAAAAACCACGCCTCAGTTCTACCTCCTTCCTACCACCCAGAAGGAAGATACTACCAGTGGGTTTCTGGTTGCAGTCCTCAAGAAAAGCAAGTTGCGATCGCACCAGATTGGGTAATAGCCCAAATGCTATTAAAGCAGGAGAAAGCAAGGTTAATCAGCTTTCCACAAGAAAAATACAACCGCAGAGATAAGGTAGACAGGTACATCAAGTTATACCCAAACATCGAAACCAATATTCAAGCTGCACTCACATTCTTAGAAGTTATCCATCCCCGATTCGCTTCGGACTACACAACCTGGATTCAAGTTGGAATGGCACTCAAGTCAGTCAGCCCTATCTTACTTGATGCCTGGGACAGATGGAGTCAGCTGTCACCCAAATACAAACCAGGAGAGTGTGCTTACAAATAGCAGTCTTTCCGCAGAACAGGCATTACCATTCGTACCCTCGTAAAATTTGCCAACCTTTCATGAACAATCAAAACCAAGAAAGTGTAACTAACTCCGAAGCTAGTTACAGTAGTGATTTTAATCCTAATAACAATAATAATTTAGAAGAAAATGATGAAATTCATGAACAGGGCGATAGTAACAACTTTCCAAAAACCAAAACTTATCTGATAACCATCCAAATTCATCCAGAAGAAGGACAAGCCATCCTATCAATTGGTATTAGAAACGCACCACCTGTCATCAAAACTATCGACTATCAGGAAATAACTTCACAACCAGCCATCAAAGACTGCATCCGAGAGTTGGAAGAAGTACTACCCTAAATCATAGAAACTGCTGAAAATGCAATAAATACTACCAGCAATTCTCACCAAACAAGACAAGTACAACAGCGAGAATTACCCAAAAATTATCAAAAAGCCGAATCTAACAAAAAACAACTTTCACTTTTCTAAATAATTATGAATTACATCGCTATCATTGAAGGGCAGCAAGTAGCTATCCCAGAGGAAACAGCAATCAGTGACGAAAAGCTAAAATTAGCAATCACTACCTATTTCCCAGAGTACGCGAATGCCGAAATCACCAGACAGATTAAAGGAGATACAACCGAAATAAGGCTAATTAAACGCGCTGGAACTAAGGGCAATTGCATCACCGAACTCAAGTTAGCACCCGAACAAATTAACCCGGCATTTGAATTAGCCTGGGATTTGAGACTTCTAGAAATCAAAAATCAACTAACCCTGGAAGTTTTGATTGATATGCAGGGAAAAATAAACCAAACAATCAAAACAGGAGAAAGTTGGGAAACATACATCGACAAAGTTTTTAGCTCTCTCAGGCAACAACCCCCTGCACCTAGCAACTGGCTTGCAGCTAATGGAGTCTATGCGCGATCGCACCGCCCAGAACTTGAAATCTGCCTGCAAATCGCTCATACCCAGATACCAGGATTGACACAAATACAACCCTATTTCAAATTCAATGTACCGAAAGTGCCAGCAAGCACCATTGCAGACATTATCAATGCTGCACAAGTTAATCCCCATCAAGAAATCCTCTTTTACCTGGGAGTTGAGAATAATATTTGGTGGTATCATACTCCACTGCAAGAAGCATCCCCAACCCATGTGCGATCGCTCTTAACAATAAATTTCAACGGATTCGCGGGAGTCCCCAGCCTCCGCGAAGCAGGGTGGGCGAGGTTGCCGGGTTGCCGGAAGAACGGAGGCAACCAATAGTTTTGGACGCATAACAAATAGTTCTTGTATTGAGATATAATTAGGCTATGAAGCAAGTCCTGACTGTATCCTGCAAGCTCCAAGTCACACCTGAACAAGTTGTCAAAATTGACGAGTTGTTGCAGGCGTTTGCTGATGCTTGCGAATATACGAACAGGATGGTTAAACCAGGGTTGACTAACGAGCAGGCAATGCAGTCGTTGATCTACAACGATGTGAGAGCCAGGTTTGGACTGTCTTCCCAGTTGGCAATTCAGGCAGTTAGACGGGTTGCTGGTAATCGCAAGACTGCCAAACAAAAGGGTAAACCTGTACGCAAGTTTGCGCCAACCAGCGCGGCTTACGACGAACGAGTATTTAGTTTTCGGGAACACGACTGGACTGTTAGCCTGAGACTGCTTGGTAGTCGGGAAAGATTTAAACTCGCCATTGGCAACTATCAACGAGGACTGTTGAAGGGACAAACACCTAAAACGGCAACATTGCTGAAGCGGCAGAATGGCACGTACTACATAAATATTCAGTTGGAGTCGCAGCCACCAGTAATAGAGACTACAGATAAGGTTCTGGGTTGCGACTTGGGTAGAACAGACATTGTTGTGACCTCGGAGGGGGACAAACATAGCGGGAAAGACATCACAGAAATTCGCGACCATTACAGTCATCTGAGAGCAAAGCTCCAACAAAAAGCATCGATTGGCACGCGCAGTTCTCGTCGTCGTTGCCGAGAATTGCTGAAACGGTTGTCGGGCAAGGAGCGAAGGTTTCAGACACACCAAAATCACGTCATTAGCTATCAACTGGTACAAAAGGCTAAAACTAATAACCAAGTAATTGCCCTGGAAGACCTGACAGGCATCCGCGAACGCACTAACGAGTTGCCTAGAACTAAGGTAGAACGGCGCAGAAGTAACTCTTGGAGCTTCTACCAGTTGCGGCAATTCTTGACCTATAAGTGCATTAAGTTTGGCGTGAAACTGGTGCTGGTAAACCCGGCATACACATCCAAAACGTGCCACAACTGCTTGCACATCCATCCGGTGCAATGGTTATCTTATCGTAGTGGCAAGTCTTTTCGGTGTGGTCATTGTGATTGGTCTGGTGATGCCGATCTGAACGGGGCAATAAATATTTCTGTTTTGGGGCAACTTATAAACTTGCCTGGAGGTTCGGGTGCATTGTCTTGTTCACTGCAAGACCATGTACTCAGGGCTGCTGAAAACCCTAACCTCAGCCGTCAGGCAGGTTAGGGTAGTTTATATACTGAATTACCAAACTCTATTCATAAACCGCATGACATCAGCTATCGCATCTCAATACCTTCTAGAATTAACACTAATAGGAAAAATAACCAAGTTTGCTAGCTATTTCAACCTAATTACTATGTCCTGTCGCAGCATCCAAACCACAATTACAAACCTTGGGAAATATCATCTTGTCTAAATAAAAACAACCACAATTAACACATATCTGTCCTGAAAAATACTCAGGACAGATTTTTATTATGAACAGATTCAATCCAAGCCTATTAGAAAAACTTGAGTGGGAAAACAAAAACTCATCCAAAAACAACATACGCACAACACCAATTAGCCAAGGCGAAAAACTCGGCGGTGAGTTTCACCTCATCATGCAGCAGATTGGATTGGGACTACCTGTAGAACTCTTTTTAAAAGCATACCCTCAAATAGACAAGTGGGTAGAAGCAGCCAAACCCTTTCTAGATATTCCTGGCAGTAAACAATGGAACGCCGAGGCACAATATCTCTATAAATCACAGTTAGTATATGCTAACTATGATCTAATCATTCATCAAGAAAAACAGATAATTGGACTAGATTGGACTATCCAAAAGCCATCAAATTTTCAGTTACTAGAAAATTCATTCTACACCCAACTCAGGTTATTCTTGCTCCATGAGAGAACCCAATTATCAGCAGAAGACATTAGTTTAGTGTATCTGTTCGTTAACACGGGTGATGTTTACCAATTTACCTATTCCCAAGAAAAACACCTGGCTTTCAAAGAAAGGTTAGAAGCCACACTTCTAGCATTTCTAGCCGAGGTAGAAGATTTCCCGAAAGAAACATCTTCATCCTATACTTTAACTCCTCAAGAAGCACATGATAAATGGTTCGCAAAAGAAATATCAACTGAAGAATATTTAGCAGCAATTCCCGAAGTCGAATTATGAACTCGCCCGAAATTAAAGTCAAAAAAGTTGAACTTACATCAGATGGTTGGACGCTTAATATCCTATCTCCAAGAGTCGCCACCATTACTAGTCCTACAGGAGTGAGGAAAACTACTTATTTTGGGTTTGACTCAAAAGAAAAAGCCGAAACCTTTCAATACTGGGTAACCCGTAAGGACAAATGCTCCAAGGCTATAGTTCGCCCAAGCGAACGACTTCCTACGTTATGGGAAGTTAAAACTTGGGAGACGGAAGAATCTCTCATCGTTCAATGTGCGCTTAAGGATTTGAAAGAAAATGCAGCTATCACTTTTTAAAGTAACTTCACAACACACAACCTCTGACAGCTTCTATACCTTCAATTTTAACACTCCTAACCCGAAGCAAGCCGCAAAACTGCGAGAACTTGCTGCCTCAATGCAACAATCAATTAACAGTAAGCTCAATCCCGCCATAAACAAACAACGGGCAACCAAACGCCGCAAAACAATAGCCCAAGAAATTATTGCCGAAGGGGTGGAACTACAGACAATCCAGTCTTGGTTGCTTGCAATAGCCGAAATGTGGTTCTTCGGAAATGTTCCCGAAGTGCTGCGCGGCATCTCTCAAAAGTCCCAAGTAGAAGCCTTGTACAAAATCTCTCAAAGAGCAAAGACTCTCGAAGAAGTCAAGGAAGTTTTTAACAATGAATCTTATCAAGATAGGGTAAAGTCTCTCAACCGTGCAAGTATCTACACCGCAGGCGAGATTATGTCTGCAATAGCTGAAATTCAGAAAGTTGTTAAACTTGAAGAGGTTGATACCACCCAACAAGAGTTAAACCGACTGGAATTAGAAATCATCGGAATGAAGTCAGGAGACTTCTTCCCCACCCCTTGTTCTGTTTGCGATCGCCTAATTCAACTAGCAGAAATTAATGAAAATTCTCGCATACTTGAACCCAGTGCTGGTTCTGGCTGCATTGCTGAATCCATATTCAAAAAACATCCTCAAGCCAATTTAGAAGTCGTAGAAATTAATCCAACTCTACGTAAAATACTTGAATTGAAAAGATTCAATTTAGTAGGTAGAGATTTTCTAGATTACACAACTGATAATCTCTACTCACATATCATTATGAACCCTCCCTTTTCTCAATTAATTGAGCAGATATACCATGCGTGGAAGTTAATGAAATCAGGAGGAATACTAATAGCAATAATTCCAGAGTCAGTATTCTTCAATCGTAAATACCAAGATTTTAAAGCATGGTTAGATAGCCGAGATACATACAAAGAATCTCTACCCAAAGATGCCTTTATCCAATCAAACAACCCCACAGGTGTAGTTACCCGGATCATCAAAATAAATAATATCAATTTACATTGAAGCCGCATAGAAAAGAGCTTCAAGAATATAGTCATAAGAAGTCAAAGAAATAACACGCTCTGAGGTTAGATTACTGAGAACCTCATGGAGGCGATCGCGAAGTTCCAGAACGTGTGTTGAATACCTGACCCTTAATGTAAGATTTAACAATCTACATAATCTTTCAATGGGGTTGAGTTGTGGACAATAGGCAGGTTGGCAGATGGGAATAATATTTTCAGGCCATTTCAAGTTATAAGACAAATGCGCTGCGGCTTGGTCAATTTGAAGGAGTGCAATATCATCTCCCAATTGTGATGAGACCGTATCCAAAAACTCTTGAAAATGTTGGGCAGAAAGCTTTGGATACTCCAAACAAAAATGCCATCCAGTCATTGGTTCAACAACACCATACAGCCAAAAACTTTGCCGCTTCCATGCGACACGAACCATTGGTTGGACACCACGAGTTGTTACAATGCGTCTTGGTTCAGTTTTAAGTCCCATCCGGCTCTCATCTTGAAATAGATAACGCAACCGTTTGCCTTGACCAAGTAATTCTTGTAACGCTAACAATGCTCGTGGAATGTTTTTTTAAATGTTGCGATCGCCGTGACTAGTCCTGATTTGTACTGTATGGTCGCGGCACTTTCAGTTTCGCTTGGAGTTTGTACCGAACTAAGTAATGAACCATTCGGTAGCTGACGTTTAATCCATAATTCTCAAAAAGCCAGTTGACTATTTCCCCGTAACTGCCAAAACCTTGCGGTGAGTCTAATCTTGCTTTGAGCGACTCAAGTACAACTCCATTAATTGTCGGCGGTTGTCCGGGCGGTTGTTTCATTTCTAGCAAACCGCTCAGTCCTTGTTTGCGATATTTCTGCAACCAACGGGTGATCGTTGAGGGGTCCCGTGCCAATCTTTGCGCTAGATTTTGATGCGATACGCGAAGCGTCAAGCCTTCGGCTTATCGCACTTGCCCTGTTTTTAGCCACCAAAGCATTTGCAGTCGTTCTTTTTGGCTAGCACTCAAGAGTGTGTTTTAGTGTTTTTTCTAAATAGTCTGAGCTTTCTGTTATTTCCAGTTCTAGCTTACGTGCCATTTTTGTGCTATCTAATTTCCCCTTGCCCTCTATTATATGCAAGCTCAATGTAAATTGATATAATAACATAAAGTACCACTCTAGCTATGCTCCTTTCCCCCTGAACAAACGCATGGTAATTAATTATGTGGTTTAGATTTAATAGCAATATTGGGTGGAAAGAATTACTCGAACTCAGGCTTGAAGATTTAGGATGGACGCTATACAAATTAGCCAAGAAATATGCAGAGATTACTGGAGAAGAAAATAGCCCAGCAACAAGATATCATTCAGCAATTGGCAAATTTTTTGAAGAACCTGAAAGGTCTAAGTTAAAAACAGTCGAAAATGTTATCAAAGCGCTAGGTGGGGAAATAATCATTATATGGGACAATACTGACATTGAAAGTATTAAAGAGAGAATGTTTAAGTTAAGAAAATGTACAACAAATCAACTTATTAAAGAAATATCTAGACGGGCTGAAGAAATGTGTCCTCCAGAATTAATTAAACCCACATATCCTAATTGCCTTAAAAATAAACACAAGTTTAATGCCGAAGATATCGCGGGTTTATTGAACAACATATCAACTAAAAAATACAAAGATGGTTAATATACTACACTGGCAAAATCACGCTTAAGCTCACTGAAAATTTAGTTGACACTCAGGCAGTTTTACAATCGCGCTCCGCGAAACTGAATGGCCGTTTGTCAGATTCTTATGGTGTTACTGTGCGATTGAAAACAAGCACTCCGCTCCAGTCTCGCGAATAAGAGCAGCAGTTTCTTCCCCTTCTACATCGGGTTTGTCGCAGAAGACCATTTTGCGCTCGCAGCACCAAAAGCGCGCTGCTCCGCAGATACCGCAAGGGTGGCGGTTGCTCTGCCAGTTCCTGATGTTCCTCTAGCAACTAGCCACTTTGTCTTGCAGTATCATCCTGTTTCTCCTGTTCCAATCAATGTTGACCTTCAGCACACAATCAAACTCCGATCCGTTTAGCAATTACCAACGCCGTAAAGCTGGTCTAATTTTCTGTAAACTTCAGCACAATTTTGCCCCGTGTTCCTCCCTGCTCTAGACGCTGATGTGCCAGAACGACCTGATCCCAAGACAATACTGAATCAATCACTGGGCGAAGCTGATGACGCTCGATGAGTTTTGTCAAAGCCTCTAATTTTGCTCGGTACTGGGGTGAAAGAACAAAATGAATCGTCAGATTCTTGCCCCATGCTTCAAGAAGCGATTGCGGTATTGCAATGTCTACAATGCTTGTAAGCCTACCGAAGGGACGAATGATTTCTAGACTACGCTGAATTGTTTCTCCGCCGATCGTATCTAGAACTAAATCCACACCCAGTCCATTTGTTTCTTGACGAATGACTTCTACGTAATCTTCATTTTTGTAATCAATCACTCGATCTGCGCCCAGTTCTGTCACGAAATCTCGGTTTCTAGAACTACACGTTGCAAAAACGTATGCCCCTATTGCTTTGGCGAGTTGAACTGCGATCGAACCCACTCCACCCGCACCCGCATGGATGAGAACTGTTTCACCAACTTGTAGATTGCCCCTAGTCACTAGACAATCCCAAGCAGTTCCGCCTGCAAGCGGAAAAGAAGCTGCTTCAATGTGCGATAGATTTACAGGCTTCAATGCAACAATCGCTGCATCAGCCACATGATACTGAGCGTAGCTACCGAA
This sequence comes from Scytonema sp. HK-05, assembly GCF_963872035.1. Lineage (NCBI taxonomy): Bacteria > Bacillati > Cyanobacteriota > Cyanophyceae > Nostocales > Scytonemataceae > Scytonema > Scytonema sp. HK-05. Next base: position 37,285 of record NZ_CAWMYC010000152.1, on the reverse strand, counting down.
TTCTCCAAAAACTTGCGGCGAGTAATACACGTTGTCTCCCACCTTGAAATCAGTCACAGCTTCGCCAATTGCCTCAATCACCCCTGAAACATCGACTCCAAGGATAGCGGGTAATCGAACCAGTTCCTTGTAATCACCACGACGAGTTTGGTAGTCGATCGGGTTAATCGAGGTTGCACAAACTCTGACTAACACCTGATTCGCCTTCAGTGTTGGTGTGGGAACAGTTTGAATCTCAAACTTCTCAGCATCACCAAACGCAGTTAATACGGCTGCTTTCATAGATTCCATCTGTGCCAAATCTCCTTGATTTAGAATAAACAGTGCCGTTGTACAAACCGGGCTTCACACTACCAGCACTCGACTGTTCAGAACATCGTGTTATCGTTAGCCGACGCTTCCGGGATGGTCTGAAGCACGTCCCAATGCTCGACTATCTTGCCTTTATCATCCAGGCGGAAGATGTCGATGCCTGCCCAGTCGTTGTCGCCCGGCCATTGCTGGTAGCAATGCAAGACTACATAATTGCCTTCAGCGAAGACGCGCTTAAACTGGACGCACTTGCCCGGATATTCTTTCGCCATCCTCTCGAAATATTCGATGAAAGCCTGCTTCCCGTCGGCCACCGCTTTCTTTGTGCTGGATGTACACATCGCCGACATATTTCTCGATGGCTTCTGCGGGCTGACACTGATTGAACATCAGGTCATAAAACGCCGTGACCGTCTGTTTGTTGTGCTCAAGTTTATCCGTCATCCGTTCCACACCTCACATTACCCGAAACGCCCAACGGCTCAAATCAGCGGCGGCAAAGAAACTCGAACGCAGCACTAGCGGCTTGAGACCGTCTGCTGCATTGTTAGGTGACCGCTCTGGACACAGCACCCATTTAGATTGACGTGAGGACGAGAACTGCTCGCGGAGCTGCGTAGAATGGTTCGCTGCGTTCCAGGTACCGCTGGTAGAAGGGCAGTTGCAGGATCTCGTTCAGGTACTCGTTTCCGTTACGCCAGCGCTCGGACAGCACAAACATCCCAGGCTGATCGGCGACTTCACCGACCTCAAGTGAGATGCACGCTTCCAAACGGCGGGCTTGAGGCAGGATCTCCCGGAGTTCCATCAAGAACTCCTCGCGGTACTCAGGCTGAATCATGAGCGTGTTACTCATCATCAGTTCTTTGTTAGAGACTTGTGGCATCTTTTCCTGTGGCATGTGTGTTTTTCCTTCGACTCTGTTCGATGGGAAGTTTATAGATGGACTTTTACACGCGATCGCGAAGTGCTTTTTAACTAGGAAGCGATTTTAGATTTGTGCCATGCCACCATCGACGAATAGCTCAATGCCGTTTACAAAGCTGCTGTCATCTGAAGCAAGAAAGACAACGGCTTTGGCGATCTCGTCGGGCGTGCCAACTCGTCCCAATGGGATATTGTTGACATCGCTCTTCACAAATTCTTTCACCTGCTCTTCACTGAGTCCGAAGAGATTGTAACCGGGAGTCGGAATGGTACCAGGGCTGACCGCATTCACTCGAATCTGGCGGTCTTTGAGGTCGAGTGTCCAGTTGCGGGCAAACGATCGCACGGCAGCTTTAGTCGCGCCATACACGCTGAAGGCTGGGATGCTTCTGATGGAAGCAGTTGAGGCATTCAGGATGATGGAAGCGCCCTCTGGTATGAGCGGCAGTGCCTTCTGCACAGTGAAAAGTAGAACCTTGACATTGGTGTTGAATGTTTTGTCAAAGTGTTCTTCGGTGATCGATCCGAGCGGGATAGGTTCGCCACTGCCAGCATTAGCAAAGATCACATCCAAGTGACCTTGCTCTTGCTTGATCGTGGCGTAAAGACGATCGAGGTCTGCCAGATTTGAGACATCGCCCTGAATGCCCATGACGTTATTACCAATCTCGTTTACAGCCGCATCAAGTTCAGTCTGACGACGACCCGTGATAAAGACATAGGCACCTTCGGCAACGAATTGCTTGGCAGTGGCAAGCCGAATACCGCTGGTGCCACCCGTAACGAGGGCGACTTTACCTGAGAGTTTTTGTGACATCATGCTTTCCTGGTTGAGTTTGGGGATGACAAATTTGATTACGTCTCGTTCAAGCGGCAAAGCCGCCATCAATTTTGAGGCTCGCGCCCGTGACAAAAGCGGCTTCAGGGCTGGCGAGATAAGAGACCATGCCAGCCACCTCGCTGTCCTGTCCATAGCGACCAAGGGCAATCATCTTGATCATGACTGCGGCAAGGTCTCCATCTGCGGAATTCATATCGGTGTTGATCGCTACTTGGTCGCAACGTTTCGCACTGCCGATCGACTACTGCGCTACATACCCACCATCTACCATCAACGTTTCACCTGTTACGAACGATGCCATGTCAGATGATAAAAACAGGACTGCATTTGCAACTTCAAGCGGTGTTCCAATTCGTCCGATCGGATGAAGTCCTGTCATGTAAGCTTTGGCTTCATCCTGCCCACCTGTAGCTGCTTCAAACATATCTGTTTCGATTACCGCTGGTGCAACGACGTTAATGCGAATACCTGCTTTGGCATATTGGAGCGCAGCAGCTTTTGTTAAGCCTACTACCGCATGTTTACTCGCGGTGTAGAGGGGTACGCTAGGAAGTGCAACTACTCCATTCGCAGATGCCGTATTGACGATGCACATAGTGCCGCCAGAGGCGAACGAACCACTTCCCTGTTTCAACATCTGAGCGATTTCATATTTCATCGACAACCAAATGCCTTTGACATTGACGTTCATAGTGCGATCGTATTCCGCTTCTGTTTGCTCAATCAATGAGGGATTTTCGCCGACAGTTCCTGCATTATTAAAGGCAATATCTAACCGACCAAAAACGCCAACTGCTTTATCAACCATTGCTTCAACATCGGCTTCTTTCGTGACATCTGCTTGCACAAAAATAGCCTCTCCGCCAGCTTCCTTAATCAATCGAACAGTTTCTTCACCTTCATCCATTCGACGACCCACCACCACCACCTTTGCTTGTTGTTGGGCATAAGCGATCGCAGTAGCTCTACCAATGCCCGATGTCCCTCCCGTCACTAAAGCAACCTTGTCTTTAAGCATCATGATAGTTACCTCTTGTTGTGAATGGTTATGTTACTTGCGTCAAAAACTCAATGGGCAGCAATACGTGTAGGAGCCGGGTTTGAGCATTGCTCTAATTCACACGATGAATTCGATGCCGTACTTGGGTGCTACTGCCAAAATTCGCTCGATCGCTTCGGGAGTAGCTGGGCGGGATGGCGGGTTTGGGTATTGATGTTTGCTGGCTCCTACACTTAGTCGTGCTCGATTAGTGTGTTTGAAGGTAAGTTGGGATCGATCGCCTTACGCGCACTGTCAACGCCCACGACGGGAAGTGTACCCGGATCGAGCAAGCCGACTTGAACCAATACACTTGCCTGATCCCAGTAAATGTGTTCGTGGGCTAGTTTGCCGTCACGGAACTGAACGATCGCTACTACTGGCACTTCCACCCGTTTTCCGGTGGGAGCAACGCCGGGTAATATCCATTCCATCCAAACAGTATGAGTGAACTTAGCCACCATTTCATCCACGAGTTGATCTGTCCCGATCGTGCGCGAGATTGGGGTCAACTCCATGTCCGGCGGCATCTGTGGAATCAAGTATTTGGAATAAAACTCGCGCAGTGCTGGTTTCCCGACTCCCCCAGTCATTACCGGGATGTGGTTAACGTAAGCATCTTCAACCATCGTAGCGAGGGCATCTTCAGTACTGTGAGTGCCAAACTCGTACTGTAAATGCTCTTCCCAAAGTGCTTGCAAAGACTTCTGGGCTGGTGTCAAATTGGTAGTTGCTTGTAAATTTGCTTGTCCGTCTACAGTTTGCTCTTTGACCATGATTAAATACTCCTGGTTCTATCTATCTAAAGTGTCTTGAGTTCCAATGATTGACTGCTTCCAGATTCTTGTGATGTTAGTGAACTTGTTTCAATGGACGTATAAGCATTCAGCGCCTGTTTCGCGAATCAGTTGGGCGGTTTTTTCACCTTCTGCGTCGCGTCTGCCTGAGAATACTACCTTTGCTCCAGCAGCACCGAAGGCGATAACTTCGTTAAGCTTTCCTTCGGAACGCTGCGCGAACGCTAACGCTGTTGCTCTGCCAATTCCCGATGTGCCACCAGTGACTAACGCCACTTTATCTTGAAGTATCATTGTGCTTCTCCTAGCATTAATTTCGTTGCATTGATCTAAAGCGTACTAAGTTCCAATGCTTGATTTCTTCCAGATTCTTATGGTGAAGAGCAAGTGCGTTTCGGCAGCATCCGATTTAGATACTAATGTTCAGAATTCACTTGCCATGTCATCACAATGATTTCTGCAAACACTAAGACAACTAATAGCCTCGAAAACGCTCGTAAAATGGCTTCCATCGTCCAGTTCTGACTCTGAACATCCCAGATCATCCAAACAATGTTTACTCCAATCACCAACCAGGGTAGAATTACCGCTGAATTCCGTCTGCGATAGAAGCGGATCGTCGTCTCCCGCCAAAATGGGAAGGTGCTGAGGAGACAAACAATGTAGGAGGCTCCTGCACTGACGAACAAGCTTGTTTGAAGACTCGAAGGCAGGTTTGGGTATCCAAGTGCGATCGCTGTCAGACAAACTCCCAGCGCGAGATACAGGAAAGTAAACAAGGTAAATCGTTTCATTCTTTCTCCAATAGAGCTTATTCTCTGTACCAGACACGCACACATTGAAAGCAATTGATTGTCACGCCTTGACTGATCGTCACTGGGTGGAAACTATTACTGACCGTCAATCCGTAGTCACCATCACTTGTGCCTTCTATCCGATCGGGTAAAACGACAGTTTCAACATTGATCACCTGTGTCGTTGTATTTTCGATCCACTGATTGACAGTACTCACAACCTCAGAGAAAGATTCATACTCGGAAGCTCCGCCGAAGGGTCCCCGTTCAGTGATCCGAGGCGCAAAATCTTTGCATTTAATCATTTTTCCACCACCTTAAAACTGTAGAGTTGACTTAGAGTCTTCGTAGATAGTCGCTCCCGCACTGCGGAGTTCATTCAGAAACCATTCGGTATCCGAGAGCAGTTCGGGTAGGTAAAGCCCAGGGCGGGCAGGAGCGCGGTCGTTCAGTCCCAATACCGACACGAGAGAAAGAACGACGCTCAGACCCGTTAGTGAGGCTGCGCCATGCTTGAACTCCAGCATCGATCGCGAACGCAGCGTTCGACCATCGGCTTCGCCCTCAATCTCGACGACGATCTCGGTCGCTGCCTCACCGCCCCGGTGGCGACTGGATGATTCGTCAGTCACTAGGTCGAAACGTACATTCGGTGCCCCAGTGGCAGCATGGAGGCTAGCGATATCGAATGTGGAAAATGCGGTGGCATTAAGTAATCGACCGTCAATTGATTCGATCTTGCCCTTTGCTGCGTCGCCGGACAGCCATACGCGCCGCCCACCCTCAAATACCATTGCGGGGGGAGCAGCCCCGTGTACCCGTTCCATATCTTCGAGCGACGCTGGACCTGCTGGATCATTCTCGTCGAGGATTGCTCCGATCTCGATGGAGTGGATGACCTCGAAGCCTTTGACACTGTTGAGTGCCAAAAACACAGCCGCACCAGCCATCCAGTGACTGGCGAGCACGACGGGTGCTGCGGTCGCACGATGTGCGAACATCGCCAACTCAGGTCCGATTTCGGTGAGGGCAGCGTTGATGTTCAGGTAAGGGATGCCCAAGTCCTGCGCGTAGCTCAGTCCTTTGAGTCCGGCTTCGGGAGCCAACATGACTACAGCAGCTACTGTGACATCATCACCGAGACCCAAGCGGGGCTTATCGAGATCTATGGCAACAGCTTCGGCAGCGCCCACCTCCTGGGCGACTTCACCTGCCGATTGCAGGTTCCGTCCTCCGACGAGCACTCGAACGCTGGGGTGCCTCTCGCGGAACCACCTGACGGCAGTGCGCCCCACGAAGCCCGATCCTCCGGCAAAAAGTACCTGTCCTAAAGCCACCTTATTTTTAAGTATCATGATTTTTACCTCTTGTTATGAAACCAGTTGCATTTACTTGAGTGTGATGACTTCCAACACTCAGTTTCTTTCAGATTCTGATGGTGCTTCTTTCAGCAATAGTGAATCTGTGTCGAGGTCATTCCAGCAAATCGCTTAGAAACCACCTATTCAGAACTGCGATCGCAAAAAGATATCTGAAGGCAGATCGCGATTTAGCCTGCTGTATATCCACCATTGATCGCGCTTGGGTTGCCCAGTGATATAGCTAGCAGCATCAGAGCAGAGAAACACAACCGCTTGAGCAATTTCCGTTGAGTTTACGGGTTATTCGCTACTCGCTGATACAGGTTCCATATACAAGCGTGCCCACTTGATCTGATCCGCTTGTACACCAACAATACTCACGCCGCGCATACCAAACTGCGTACCATCACGATGGGTGCCGAACCAGTACCACTCAGCCCAAGCCGTGTCACCCTCTACTGCCGAACGGAGCAACTCGTTTATTTTGTTATGAAGCCATCATGTTGCTAGTCCCGTCCTGCCACAATAATCTTTTCTGCTAAACCAACCGGGTTAGAAAACATCACCTCATGGCTACCGGGCATTTGCACGAACCGAAATTGCCCTAAGCGGTTAGACATCCTGGGATGCCATCCCCACTCGCCTTGAGGTAAAGCAGTGTCTTCTGTACAGTAGAGGTAACTTTTAGGAATGGGCAGCGAGTAAAACTGCCTCAAGTCCAGCTTGTCAATCCACGGTTGATACGGTTCAGGGGATAGTTGTGCGTAACTCGATCGAGCCAAATCGAGGTCAGCGTCGTTGAGAAATGCTTCTCGCCAAATCTCAAACGGCATCACCATCGTATGATCGTCCGATTCTCTAGCTAGAGAGTCAAATAACGCTTGATAGTGCGGCGGAAGGCTATCTCTGAGGCTTTCACCATCATTGAGGCAATTTTGTTCCAACTTTTATCAAATCGGCAGCCTTTTCTCCAATCATAATTGCCGATGCATTTGTGTTTCCTGTGATCATAGTTGGCATAATCGATGCATCAACAACTCGTAACCCTTCAATCCCCCGTACCTTGAGTTGAGGATGGACAACCGCCATTTGATCAATACCCATTTTGCACGTCCCAACAGGATGCCATCCCGTACCGCACGTTTGCCGAATATAATCTTCGATTGCTTTGTCGCTATGCACGGAACTCCCTGGAGCAATTTCCTCGCCCCGAAACTCATTAAACGCATCGGAGTACACAATTCGACGCAAAATTTTAAGTCCTTCAACCATCAGTTGCATGTCAGATTCTTTCTGAAGATAGTTGACCCGAATCAACGGTGGGTCGAAGGGGGAGGAGGAACGTAGTCTTACGCTACCACGACTTTCGGGATGGGTGATGTAAAAGGGAAGGGTGAATGCCGGACCTTCACGTGCATAGGCAGGATCGACATATAAAACCGGAACAATTGTAAATTGCAAATTAGGCGCCGCATCTAAATTATTGTTGGTATGCAGAAATAACCCAGCCTCTCCCCCATTACTACTTGGCGCAAGGGGCACGTCCTGAGTAGACTGGTAGGCAATAACAGCAAGTGGGTGATCTTGAAGATTCTGGCCGACACCCGGCAAATCAAAAACTACAGGAATGCCGGAAGCCCGCAGATGTTCAGCTGGTCCAATTCCAGAAAGCATTAGCAGTTTAGGAGAATCGAAGGCGCCAGCACTCAAAATCACTTCGGAGTTAACCCTAACTTGATACTCCGTTCCATTTTGAAAATACACTACCCCTACCGCGCGCTTTCCCTCAAAGAGTAAACGAGTCACCAATGCTCCTGTTTGAATAGTCAAGTTGGGGCGATCTTTAATCGGACGCAGAAATGCCACTGCTGTACTTTGGCGCTTACCATCTTTCACGGTCACTTGGTAAAGTCCTGCACCTTCCTGCTGTACCCCATTAAAGTCGGGATTTTGCTCATAGCCCTGTGCGATCGCGGCTTCCACAAAGCGTTGCGACACTTTTGCAGGAGAGAGTGGATCTGTGATGCTAAGTGGTCCATCAACCCCGTGAAATAACGATGCTCCTCGCTGCTGGTTTTCCGATTTCTTGAAGTAAGGCAAGACATCCTGATAACTCCAACCAATATTACCTAATGCTTGCCAGCTATTGTAGTCACGTTCATTGCCTCGTATATAAATCATGCCATTAATCGAACTGCTGCCGCCCAAGACTTTACCGCGTGAAGATAAAATTTTGCGGTTATTTAAGTAAGGTTCCCCTTCAGTTAAGTATGCCCAGTCCACTTCCGAGCCTAAGAGTGTAGTAGGCCACACTGAGGGAACTTGAAGTTCTGGCTTGGTATCAGGACCACCCGCTTCGAGCAGCAATACTTTAGTATTAGGGTCTTCTGTAAGACGGTTGGCAACAACGCAGCCTGCTGAACCGGCGCCAATCACAATATAATCAAAAATTGCTTGCATTGGTGTATTAAGATTTGATACTTCAACTGGTAGCTGATTCGTTATATTACTCACACTTACTCCAGAGCCTTGAAGCAGTGCTGCGAGATCGTTGAAAGCAGCACTGTGACGGTATGTAGTTGTCATGATTTCTCATTTTCAGGTCATTGTTTGTTAAATGACGGCGACATTAGTGGGTTGGCGATTGCAAATTCTGCTGCTAGTCGCGCCCTGCCACAATAATCTTTTCTGCTAAACCGATCGGGTTAGAAAACATTACCTCGTGACTACCGGGCATTTGCACGAACCGAAATTGCCCTAAGCGGTTAGACATCCTGGGATGCCATCCCCACTCGCCTTGAGGTAAAGCAGTGTCTTCTGTACAGTAGAGGTAACTTTTAGGAATGGGCAGCGAGTAAAACTGCCTCAAGTCCAGCTTGTCAATCCACGGTTGATACGGTTCAGGGGATAGTTGTGCGTAACTCGATCGAGCCAAATCGAGGTCAGCATCGTTGAGAAACGCTTCTCGCCAAATCTCAAACGGCATCATCACTGTGTTATCGTCCGATTCGCTCGCTAGAGAGTCGATTAACGCTTGATAATGCGGTGGAACGTTATCGTTGAGGCTCTCACCATCATTTAGGACAAAGGCATCGAAGAAGATGAGCCGTCGAATGTGATCGGGAATCGCTTCAGCAACTTTCGCAATGATTGTTCCGGCAAAACTATGACCTAAGAGAACAATATCGGTTAAGTCTTTGCTCACAATGTAATCAATGATCGATTGCGTACATTGAGCATGGTTAACGTTTTTGTTCACACCTTTTCCATGTCCAGCAATCGTAGGAGCAAAAGCCTGATGACCTCTCGTTTCTAGATGTTGGGTAACCGCGTTCCAAGCAGAACCATCGTGCCATGAGCCGTGAACCAAAACAAACGTTGACATAGCATAGCTCCTTTAGATGTGGGATGAAAATCAAGTTCGTATCTGTTGAAACGGGTGCAGTGGGTCTTCTGTCGATTCATGATTTGGAAAGGAGGCTACCCCACACTCGCTTTTACTTCTTCAAACGCTGTGTTCATCGACACGTCTTTCCATGCCTCTAATTCAGCTTTCATCGATTCGAGTTTTTGAGTAATCAAATTCACCGAATCTTTGCCTAATGCTAAGCGCAAGGGTGGATTGTCACTCTCAACCACTTGAATCATTGCTGCTGCTGCCTTCGCCGGATCATTAGGTTGTTTGCCATCCCTCTCCTGAAGCCGTTGGACTATTTTGCCACTCGTTTGAGCATAGTCATTAATTTGATGGGATAGTGTGGAAAGCGCTCGACTACTAAAATTCGTTCGAGAGGAGCCAGGTTCAATAATTGTGACTTTAATCCCCAACGGCTTCACTTCTTGTGCCAGCGCTTCAGAAATTGCTTCTAAAGCAAATTTTGTTGCACTATAAATTCCCACTCCTGCAAACGCGCTAATCCCATTCGCCGAAGAAATGTTGAGGATATGACCGCTTCGCTGTTCACGCAGGGTTGGCAAAACTGCACGAGTCACATTGATTGCACCAAATAGGTTGGTGTCAAACTGCCGTCTGATATCATCGTCGTTCACTTCTTCGATCGCGCCTACTGTACCGTAACCCGCATTGTTGACGAGTACATCAATGCGATTGTAAGCGTTCAATGCAGCTTCTATAGCTTGCTGAATCGATTGAGCATTAGTGACATCAAGCGCAATCGTCGTGATCCGATCCGGATAGCGATCGTTCAGTTCTTTTAATTGTTCAGGCTGACGGGCAGTGGCAACTAAATGATATCCACGCTCTAGCACGGCTTGCGCCAAAGCACGCCCCAATCCTGTGGAACTTCCAGTAATCAACCAAACTTTATCAGTATTGTTCATTTGCTTCTTTCTCGTTGATAACTTGTAATTCAGATCTACACCGCTCTAAACTATGGTCTATACTCCAAGGTCAAGCGTTGCTGTGGTTCAGGAATGCGATCGCAAGGAGATATGTGGCAGTTGCTCTACCAATGCCCGATGTGCCTCTAGTAACTAACGCCACTTTTTCTTGCAGTATCATTTTGTTTCTCCTATTTCAATCAAGATTGACCTTCAGCAACGAACTGACGAGATCACCGACGACCAATCCGATCGCTCTAGGAAACGGGTTCGGATGCCTCGTTGCGTTTGAACACCTTGTAGGCAATCGCCAGGAATATGGGTATTGCAACCAGCACCGATAGCGCCCCGTAGGTGGCGTGATATTCGCTGATTGTAAACGGAGCCGGTGTGGTCACGGCGCTTCCAGTGATGTTGAACAGGAGTATGCCAATGATGTTGTTCGCGAAGTGTGCGCCGATGGCGAGTTCAGTGGTTCCGTCAATCAACGAGACCACGGTCCACAACAGACCCGGAACGAGGAAGTAGTTGGAGAAGACCGTGAGCCAGCCGCCTGCGCTCACCTCCGGGTTTAAGAGGTGCGGCAGGGTGAATACCACGGCCGCCACGAGCGCCAGAAAAACGCGGTTGGCCGAGATCATGCTCGCACCCTGCACAATGTATCCGCGAAAGAAAAGCTCTTCGGTGGTCGTCTGGATCGCGGTGAAGACCAGTGCCAGTGGCACGAAGAGCGCGAACGTCGCCAGGTCGAAGTTGAAGGAAAAGGTGTCGGGGTAGAAGAGGTACTGTCCCAGCCCGCCTATCAGAAACGCTGGAACGGACCACGCCACAAACCCCTGACCGATGCGACGCCAATCGATCCGCTCCCGCGCCGTAATGAGCGTCCGGGGGTAGCGGCGGTGGATAAGGGTAACGGCGATGAGAACCCCCGCGAGGAAGAACGGGAAACCCGCCATAACAAACAAGAACTTCCCGAAAGGACCAAGTACGGAGTAATCCGGCTGGCCGCTGAGCGCGAACGCGACGAGTACGCTGGCACCAGTCCCGACCACCAGCCACGCAAAGAGGATGATCACCAGTCCCAAAACATACCGCCACCCCCGATACTTACCCCACCGAGCAGCCTCTACATAAGTTGCGTTTTTCATGAGAATACATCCTGACTTTTGCAGATGATTTACGCGGCATTGCTAGTTTCAGCCTTGACTTCGGCTGGGATTACGAAAGCTCTTAATTCGACCATCTTGTCGCCACGAAAGCGCCAGATGTCGCAGTACGAGTAATGAGCCGCCTTCCCGTCTTCGTCCTTGATTCTGAGGTCGCCGAGTGCCGTGACGAAATCCCCCTCAGCGATCAAGTTCGCAACGATATTCAAAGGTGGTTCCACATACTCCGTTGCCATCCATTGGCGAACGGCTGCTTTTCCTTTCAGGGTTCTGTCGCCGACAAATGTCCATTCCGTGTCGTCGGTGCAGAACGACAAGAATCCTTCATAGTTGCCTTGGGCGATCGCCGCGTTTGCCGCTTCTAAAATTGCTTTATTGTTCTCTGACATCTAAATCTCTCCTCTGTTCAAAGCAACAAAGTGGTATGAGTTGTTATGCTGTTGCCCCTCACTGGTTTACTTCTAGGGACTGGTAAACGGCTTACATTGAATCGCCTTCACATTTCGCAGATAGTTCAACTGTGGCTCGAAGTCAGTCGGACAGAAGACATAAACATTGTCCTGAGATCGGCTAATGACTAAACGGTAGCTAGGTGGAATCCCTTCAGAACTTTCGATCACTTCGATTCTAGGAATCACTTGTGAACTGACTTGAGCCAGGGATGGAAAATTGAACAGTAGAAGTACGCCAAACAGAATTGTGATTGCGATTGTGGTTGTAGTTGTGATTTTGGTTGAAAGAATCTTTCGGTTCATTAGCGGGACTTAAACAAAAAAAGAAAGAAAAACAGGGTAGAATACATGACGAGCATAGGTTTCACGTCAAAAGAATCCCATGAAAGAGACAACCCCCGCAGCCATGCCACCGTGTTTTGAAAAATGGTGTCAAAGGTTTGATGAGGCTTTTAGTCATAAAGCTCAAAAAAAAGGATTTAGGGATTATTTGGGGGGATTATTGGGGGAAAGTGAGAGAAAAAATCTATCTCAAATCGCTGGTAACGCTATAGGAGTCGAATACCATCAATTACACCACTTTTTAACTGAAGCACCATGGTCTGACGCTAAGGTGAATGAACTAAGGTTAGAGATCATGAACAAGTGTAGTCAAACTAGAATTAATAGAGGATTTAGCTTGATAATTGATGATTCGGGTCATAGAAAAAGCGGTAATTTTACTGATGGAATAGGAAGACAGTACATTGGAGAGATTGGCAAAACAGATAATGGAATAGTAGTTGTAACAACGCATTTATATGATGGACGAAAAAGTCTGCCATTAGATATAGAGTTATATCAGCACGCTGATTCTTTACCAGAAGGTAAACAAGACCAAGAGTTTAAGAAAAAAACTGAACTGGCAATCAAGTTAATAGACAAAACTTTAGAGAGAAAATATTAACCGGGGATTGTACTTATAGATGCTGGCTATGGCAACAATACATCGTTCTTGTTGGAATTAGAGAGGAAAGAATTAAAGTACTTGGGGGGATTAGCCAAAAATCGAAAAATAACTATTAGCACATCAGAAAATATTCAACAAACAATTAGGCTAGACGAATTAGCACAAGGTTTGTCTGAAGAGGCTTTCACAGAAATTGAACTCAACCTAGATAAACCTAAAACCCTATGGGTAGTAACTAGAGAAGTAGAGATATCACAACTGAAGGGGAAGCGCAATATTGCTATCGTTATGAATGCTGCGACTTTCACAGATGCCACAGATGTTGACTACTTTATCACCAATGTCTCGACAGAGATTGTTTCACCAGAATGGATAGTTAAGACCTATGGAGAAAGAAATTGGGTCGAAGTTTTTTATAGAGAAGCCAAAGGATGGTTAGGGCTAAAAGAATACCAAGTTCGAGAAAAAAGAAGTCTACTTCGGCATTTTATTCTGGTTTTTTGTGCCTATACTTTTATTCTTTGGCATCAGATGACTGGGGGCTTGAGGCGAAGGTGGGCAAACAAACCTTTAAACACTTTTACTGAAGCTTTAGAGGCATTTAGAACAGCTATGTATGAGTCGATTTTTTGACTGGTTGACCCATAATCGGGACGTATTTGTCGCTTACAAAGCCAGTTTAGGCTACATTTGGGCTTAATTTTTGTTTAAGTCCCGTTAGAAATCTTCTGTGGCTTGTGGTTGTGTAATGTTCTGTTGTTTCCAGGGAAGCGGGGATCGATAGGGGTTTTCGTGCATATCTAGGACTTCCCAGGTGGTTGGATTCCCCGCCCCTTGGAGCGTAAAATGCCAGGATGAGTGAGTACATCCATAAGCGGCATAACGTTCCCGCTCACCGGACGCAGATCACCTTTGTCTGTGACCAACAACCTATATTCGTTCTGGTGCAGAGGGTTTGTTAGCTGGTTTTTGTTGCATCGAACATGGAACTTTATGAGTTCAACGTCTTTTCAATACGGCGATCGGGAATGAGCCACAGGACTGCAACCAGAACGTATAATGCACATGCAAGCCAAGAGGCTGCAAAAGCAAGTGGAATTGTAACTGCATAAATCAATACTGATAACTTGCCTTTAGAATCCCGACCAAGAGCGTTCGCAAGTGTGGAATCTTGACCGTGGTGAAAAATAAGTGTGCGGGTCAGAGTGAAGTAGGCGATCGCAGCCAACAATAAAACCACACCATAAAGCGCCACAGGCAACGCAGCAAAGTGATTTTCACCCATCCATGCGGTGACAAAGGGAAATAATGATAACCAGAACAACAAATGTAGGTTTGCCCACAAAGTTGAACCATTCACTTGTCGGACTGCCTGAAACAGGTGATGGTGATTGTTCCAGTAGATACCAACATGCACGAAACTCAACACATAGCTTAGAAAGGTTGGAATCAGCGGACGTAGTGCAGCTAAATCTGACTCATGAGGTGTTTTTAACTCCAGCACCATAATGGTGATAATAATAGCAATTACCCCATCACTGAATGCTTCTAACCTACCTTTAACCATTTTTGGATATGCTCCTTAGTTTGCTTACCGCGTTGTATAACTGCCGTTTGCAAATTGGTTGTCCGGTTATCCACTATCCATTCAGTATCTCTAAGTGGCAGCAGCTCGCCTCAAACTTTGTATCAAGGTCGCTAGTCCATCCGCTTCAGCAATTTGCAATTTGTTAGCCTTACACGGTTGGGGAACGCTCCAGCGCAACTCGATCCCAATGTCCTAAATTGGCTGCTGCTTCATAGGTGCTTTGGAAAAAAGCAAGGAGCATTGCATCTGGATCGTCAGCTTGTCTCACAGCTTCATAGGGTAGGATAAATTCTTGCATCTCTGAGCTGTAAAAAGCTTCTGTGGGTTGGATCGGGTAATCTCGAAACCCTTCCGGCATAGGGTAAGCGTAAGCGTAAAAAACAGGCTCCACCACTGACCCACCCCCTGGCCAAAAACCACAGCTACTGACTTCGTGTGAATAGGCTTCTCGTGTGACCCAATCTGCCATATTCGGAACTCCCCCTGGGTGTTCTGGCGCACGACGACCAGAGAAACGAGTCACAGCAAGATCAAAGCTGCCCCAAAAAAAATGTACAGGGCTGGATTTACCAGTAAACTGGGAACGGAATAAGGTCATGACCCGATCGACTTGCACAAGAATTCGCCAGAACCGTTGTGCATATTCCGGATCATAAGCTGCGTGTTGATAGTCCTGATCGAACGGGATTGGTTCTGACACTTCTTGCGGCATCGTCCAGATTCGGACTTCGATGCCGATGTTGCTCAATGTAGTTAGCACCATTTGGTAAAAATCTGCAACAGAGCGAGGAGACAGTGCAATTCTTTTAGCGATGCCGTCGCTAGTGTCGATTTGTAGTTGATGGTCGAGAAAATCAAAGCTAATTTGAAAGTTACGAGTTCCGCAAGGGATTGAAGCAGTTGTTAGTCCACGCGGTGTGACATAAAGAGTAGATTGCCACCAGTGATTAAGTTTAGGTGCCAGTGCCAACCGGATTTTACCGATGACTTGCGTCCATAGATGGAGAGTTGCATAGGTATCCTGCCAAGCTGCTAAGGGCAAACTGGGCCAAACGATGTCAATGGAAGTACTTTGATTAGAAACAGCCATGAAAATCACCCACATGAGGAGAACATGTTGAACAAATGAGAAGGAAATCTAGATGAAATCAGAATCGCTATCAATAGTCTTTTCCCTGTTCATCTGCAAAACACCATAACCACTGCTCCCCCAATTCAGCCGAACTAACCACTGCATGATTGGTTGCTTCATAATGACGACGAGCATGTTGATGCTTAGAAGAATCGCAGCACAGCATTTTGCCACAGGTTTGGCAAATCCGGAGGTGTACCCAGCGGCTATTTATTTTAATGCACTCTTCACAACGAAATATGGGATAGGCTGCTTTAGAAATCAGGTTTTCCACAATTAGATTGTTGAGATGTTCGCAGGTCATAGTTTTTTGGTATCCCTGGTAGAAGACAACGGTGAACAGAATGATTGAGGCTAATTGTTCAAGTGGATGCTTTAACGGAGCGAGGGCAGTTTCTCTATTGGCGCGTTCTTCTCTTCAGCGTAGTCGCCGAATCATCCCGTTGCCGCTTGTGCAAAATTCACGGAACAATGGCAGTCACGCGGATTTCAATCCGCATTGTTGGAAGTGCAAGCGCCGCGACACCTAGCGCTGTCCAAATTGGGGCGCGATCGGGCATGTAATGACGAAATAGCTTGACCATCACATCTTTAACCTCCGGGGGGAACCCGCCAACATGGTAAGAATTGACGTGGATAACATGCTCCCAACCTGCACCAGCAGTCGCTAAGGTTCGCTCTATGTTCCGAAATGCCTGAGCAATCTCGTCCGCGATCGATTCGGGAATTTGCAGATTGTCATCCCAGCCGCCTTGACCTGATATCTCTACTCGATCGTCAATTCTCACCGCTTGCGAGTAATGCAATGTATTCAGCATGTATTCCCCATAACCAGGGGTGACAAAAAACTCTGGCTTTTTCATGGTGTTCCTATTGATGAAAAGCTTGCTTTAACATTTAGTTACTATGACTAGCACGTTCGATCAGTGCGTTTGAGGGCAAGCTCGGATTGAGTACCTTGCGCGCACTGTCAGCCCCTACAACGGGCAGCGTGTTCGGATCGAGCATGCCGAGTTGAACCAATACACTCGCCTGATCCCAATAGAGGTGTTCGTGGGCTAGCTTGCCATCACGGAACTGGACAATCGCTACCACTGCCACTTCAACCCGTTTCCCGGTCGGAGCAATGCCAGGTAGCATCCACTCCATCTGGATGGTATGAGTGAACTTAGCCAGCATTTCATCGACGAGTCGATCCGTCCCGATCGTGCGCGAAATCGGAACTAGCTCGAGGTCTGGCGGAATCTGGGGAATGAAGTATTTGGAATAAAACTCACCCAATGCTGCTTTTCCGACTCCCCTAGTCATCACTGGAATATGATTCACATAAGCGTCCTCAACCATGGTAGCGAGAGCATCTTCAGGGCTGTGAGTACCAAACTCGTGCCCGATATGCTCTTCCCAGACCGATTGCAAGGCTTCCTGAGCGGGTGTCAGGCTTGGAGTTGCCTGTACTGCCTGTTTGTCTGCTGTTTGCTCTGTGACCATGTTGAATTCTCCTAAGTTCTATCTAAACTGTATTGATTCCAATGCTTGACTTCTTTCAGAATCTGACAATGATTCGTCAGATTCTTACGAGTTGCGCGTCTATCCGACACATCACACCCAGGGTGCCTGTCCGCTGGATGCGGTGAGTCCAAGACGCTACGCGATGGTGATGGAAAGTACGGATTGCGGACTCGTCAGCAGTAGTAGTGGTTTGTGCTGTTTGTGAATTCATAGTTTTGAGCGATCGAATTAGAGTGATGCGGTTGCCTCAATTTCAGGTGCATAAATCGTTTCGTCTTCTTTGCGCCAAGCTGGATCAACTAGACAAACGAAAACAATAGGTTCGTTGCCGTAGTTGTGAAGGAACTGGATTGCATTTGGAGGAATGTAAACCGCATCGCCTGGTTCAATGCGACGAACTTCACTGTCGATCAACATTTCTCCAACACCGCTAATGATGTAATAAACCTCAGAAGTCTTTAGAGAATGGGGAATCGAAGTTTTGCCAACAGGCAAGATCGCATACGCCAAGCTGTAACGCAAGTTGATGTCTTGTTTGTCAGGATGAAGCAGTTCGCGCAGAACAGTTCCATCTCCAGCGATAATTTCTTCACAGTCGTTTAGTTTTTGGATCAGCATAAGTTTAGGCTTGCAATTACACAATCGGAGCAAGTTCAGAATCTGTGAATTTTGGAGGTTAAATACTGTCAGAGGTCAGCAACATCATGACATCTGCATGAGCTAACACGACATCGGGGTGGTGTTGAAGCGTCATGTTATACTTCATGGCAAACTCATCGCCCGATTCATCGGGGCTGAGCAGTGTCCGAATGTCACTGTCGATCGCTTCAATTGCCTCTGATGTAACAGATTCATTGGCATGAAGCAACTCATCGATTTGGATAATCAATTCTGAGAGTCGATGCAACCAGGCAAACTGCTCATGACTAATCACCAGTTGTAGCAATTCACCTCTAGAAACTTGCCCTCGAACTTGCTCATAGGTAAGACGCTCAGTATCTAGTAAAAGCTTGTGCAGATGCAGTAGTTTGATTCGTAACTCACTCAAGTGTTGATGTTGACTAATCTGGTATTGAGATGTGTTAAGCACCAATCCGTCCCATCCTTCCTTCTTGGTAGTCGTTGATCGCCTGGGTAATTTCAGCTTCAGTGTTCATTACAAACAGACCGTAGCGCACGACTGGTTCGTTAAGGGGTACACCTGCAATCAGCAGAAGATCTAGAGGACGCTGAGCATCAGCAGGGTTGGAGATCACTACATCTTCTCCATCTTGAGAAAAGAGCACCATCTGCCCATCATCACCAGGCGCTGGCTCTGTCCCAAACAACCCAGACCCCTCCAGTACATAGACAAAGGCGTTGTACTCTTTTGGTACAGGCTGGATCATCGTTGCCCCCGGTTGCAGTGTGAAGTGGAGGTAAGTTATCGGCGTGCGCGTCTGAATTACGGCTTTTGCCCCTAACGCTTCTCCCGCAATCACCCGCACCCTCACAGATCTATCTTCGGTTTGAGCGACCGGAATGTGATCTGCTGGAATTTCCTGATAGCGGGGCGGCATCATTTTGTCTCGTTGTGGCAGATTGACCCATAGTTGAATGCCGTGGAGCCGTCCACCAGTTTGGGTAAACATTGACTCCGGCATCTCGGAATGCACGACCCCGGCACCTGCTGTCATCCACTGGACATCACCCGGATTTAGTAGCCCGGCGTGCCCCGCAGAATCTTTGTGTTCTAACCGTCCATCCAAGACATAGCTGACGGTTTCAAAGCCCCGGTGCGGATGATCGGGTGCACCTTTTGCCTGACCCGGCTTTAGATTAATCGGACCCAACTCGTCGAGGAGGAGAAACGGGTCAAATTCAGAGAAGCTACTTTTGGGAAAGGGCCGACGTACAAGAAATCCGGCCCCTTCGAGTGTTTCAATGCTGTTGATTACTCCGGCAACGGTTCGAGACGTTTGAGTGGGGACAGTCATAGAATTGCCTCTTCAGAACTAGACAAATATGTGTATCATTTGAGCCTGACTCAACGGGGTGAATCACAGAGTTTTTTCACAAGCCCGAAATGCAGCAGATCACTGATTATTCCTGCTGAAGAAAGTCCAGCAACAGGGGATTGATCTGATCGGCGTGAGTCCAGTTGATGGCGTGCGGCCCGCCGGGAATGACAACCAGCCTGAGTGTTGATCGCCCAGCGCAGAATGACGAACAGGTAGGGAGCGGCAATCGATCGTTCGCCAGTGAGCCAGTTTCGTCCGTCGAGATAACCGAGGATAGCGACGTTTTCAGTGAGTGAAAAGTGATCGTACTTGCCTCTACTTCGTTATCGACAACGAACTCCCCTTGCTATAATGCGTTCCCACAGCAGCTCAAAAACCGCTTCAACACCATCACTCAAGACTGGCGGCGTCACGAGCGTTAGTCGGCTCTCATTAAGAGTAAAGGTGCGAACTAACGTTGTACCAACGCGATTAGGAATTGATGCAATTTTGATCTGGTGAGTTACTGTGTTGCCACTCAACGTATAAGTTCCAGCGTAAGCATTGAATGTTGTAAATGCTTGAGCAAGCTCTTCCACGGGTAAAGATTGCATCTGGGGAGTCAGCGGTGATCTGACCTCCTGACTCAGCGGTGAGCGATCGCTCCTAGAAAACATCACCATCATGTGACCATCTGATGTGTAAGTGATGTAGCCAACCGGATGAGTTCCATACACCTCTGGAGTCACTGTTCCATCAGCGTAAATGGCAGTTGCAGAAATTAACTTCCAAATGCCAATTAGCAGATTGTTCTGGATTGATGGTGTAGACATAATGTGCAACCATTGCTTGATGATTCTCCGCTAGAGAGTAGCGGGTTTCAACACAAAATCAAACTCAGTCGTGTAAAACGGTTTACTTTGATTGTGTGCCTTGAGTTTGTCTAGTGCTTCGTGCTTTTGCAATTGAACGATCGCTGATTGAACTGCAAAGGTTGTATCTGAATCCAGGTGAGGATCGCCAGCAATAAAAATTTGTGTTGTCAGCGAAGTATACTCCGGAGCACTGAGTTTGAAATGGATGTGAGCCGCCCGCCAAGGATGCCGTCCCAAGAGTCGCAGCAATTCGCCAGATGGACCACTGCTTGGCACTTTGTAACCTAGTGGCACGACGGTTTCAAACATACACTTTCCACTCTTGTTCGTTTTGAAACGTCCGCGAAAATTCCCCAACGGCTGAGATGGCTCTTGGACATCATATAATCCTTTGGAATTGGGTTGCCAAACATCAATCAGAGCATTGGCGATCGGTTGACCGTTCAAATCTAAAACCCTGCCTGACAGGAAAAGCGAATCTCCTTCTGTATCAATACCCAAGCGATCGCCCATCTGCCGTTCTGGTGCATTCGGCACATACAATGGTCCTTCTAAATTGCTTTCTGTACCGCGATGCTTATCGTGCAGCAATTCTACCAACTCTGAGATCCCTAATAGATCCGTCAACATATGGATCTCTCCAGTGGGAATCTCTTGAGTGTGATGACTTGCCTGGTTGAGAAAATTACGTCCCTGCTGCAATTCTGATTCTGTCAGATTCACCTCACGCACAAAGTCATGCAAATGTCGAACCAAGCTCGTGTAAATTTCATAGAGTCGCGGGTGAGATTTGCCGCGATCGCCATGATTAATGACGGCTTCAGTGATAGTGTCAAGTGTAATTTTCTGCACGATCAAACTCCTTTTTAGTTACGTGATTAATGATGGTTGTTTTACGGCGACTATCTTGACTTATAGTCTGTGTCCTAATCTAATTGGCTACAGCTATACCAGTGCAACTTTGCCTGCAAGTGTTGTCATCTCGCACTGTCGTTCGACTACTGCGCTACATACCCACCATCTACCATCAACGTTGCACCTGTTGTGAACGATGCCATCTCAGATGATAAAAACAGGACTGCATTTGCAACTTCAAGCGGTGTTCCAATTCGCCCGATCGGGTGAAGTCCTGCCATGTAAGCTCTAACTTCATCCTGTCCACCTGTCGCTGCTTCAAACATATCTGTTTCGATTACCGCTGGTGCAACGACATTGATGCGAATCCCCGCTTTGGCATATTGAAGCGCAGCCGCTTTTGTCAAGCCTATTACTGCACTTTTACTCGCGGTGTAGAGGGGGAAGGTAGGAAATGCAACGACTCCATTCGCAGATGCCGTATTGACGATTGAACCACTTCCCTGTTTCAACATCTGAGCGATTTCATATTTCATCGACAACCAAATGCCTTTGACATTGACGTTCATCGTGCGATCGTATTCCGCTTCTGTTTGCTCAATCAGTGAAGGATTTTCGCCGATCGTTCCTGCATTGTTAGAAGCAATATCTAACCGACCAAAAACGTCAACCGCTTTATCAACCATTGCTTGAACATCGGCTTCTTTCGTGACATCTGCTTGCACAAAAATAGCCTCTCCGCCAGCTTCCTTGATCAATCGAACAGTTTCTTCACCTTCATCCATTCGACGACCAACTACCACCACCTTTGCTTGTTGTTGGGCATAAGCGATCGCTGTTGCTCTGCCAATTCCCGATGTGCCTCCGGTGACTAACGCCACTTTACCTTTCAGTATCATTCTATTTCTCCTGTTTTAATTTCATCAGTTTGTATCGGGTAAATTTGTCTCAGCAACTCAGTGACTTCTCGCGC
Organism: Scytonema sp. HK-05; assembly: GCF_963872035.1. Lineage (NCBI taxonomy): Bacteria > Bacillati > Cyanobacteriota > Cyanophyceae > Nostocales > Scytonemataceae > Scytonema > Scytonema sp. HK-05. The sequence goes on along the minus strand of NZ_CAWMYC010000152.1, from coordinate 15,395 downwards.
GATCGCAATCAGGGCATGATTAACTGAGGAGTCCTGAAGAGAATCAGTCTGAGGTATACCTTCATACCCAGAATCATTCTTGCCTTATACTAGTAAATGCGTTATAGAATTATCCTCAATGAAATACTGATTTGTAATTGACTAAATTAATACGTAGGAATTCAGTTGTTGGCATGGTAACTGTTGTCATGGTTCAAAAAACGGCAATTTTGTTCAGTGAAACAGGCAAAATCTAGCCATCGAAATTAGATAGCTTACAGCACTTACAGGTAAGTCAGACATGAATTGGGAGCAAAGATCGGGGAACTTAATGACTTGCAGCAATCATGGCTGCCATAAACTCCGTCGTGTTCCAGTGCCCGGTATACCGAATTCCATTGATAAACAGAGCTGGGGTAGTCGTCACTCCACTCTCTATTCCGCCTTCGATATCTTCATTGATGCGATCAACATGCACTTGTTTAGACAACTCTTTGAGAAATTGAGGAATGTCAAGCCCTAAATCATTGGCGTACTCGACAAGATAACCGTTCTCCAACCTTTGTTGATGGTCAAATAAAGTATCGCTCATTAACCAAAACTTTCCTTGGGCAGCGGCGGCAACGGCTGCTTGGGCTGCCCGTTGTGCCTGGGGATGAATCTGGATCTGTGGAAAATGGCGGAAGATAAAACATAAATAATCCTCTCCAAAAGCAGCACTAAGCTCTCGTTTGATCGCTTTAATCATCTTGTAAACGTTCGCACTTCTAGAGCATTGATACTCTCCATACATCACCAGCACTACCTTGGCACTCAACACACCTTGAATATGATCTTGGGCTGAAGGCGGTACAAGTAAGGAACTGCGGCTACGATCGTCGTTCATCTTTCTAAATCTGCATCAAGCATGGAACTTTGCAATTAACTTGCTCAATTCATTGCCTGGATGACTGTTTGCATAAATTCAATATAGGAGATCGCTTTCAAGCCGTCATCTATAGCGAGTTAAATTTTTTACAGTACAAATTGATAGAGTAACCATTCCATCGTGGAGTAGAAAGCTAGCTATAACTTAAGTTAGAATCGGGCGCATCAATTCGTTTAGGAAATACATCAATTCGCAGATTAACTGTCAGAGTAGGCAGTATCGTTCGTCAAACGTTCCTTTCCTAATAGGGCGGATTCCCAAATTGCTGAATTAGGAAATCAATAAACACCTGAACACGCCGCGAATGCTTACGATTTGGTAAATACAATGCATAAAAGCAGTTCGTCCAGGTTAAAATTAATCTGGACGAACTGCTCAATTTATAGTTGAACTTTAGTGGCTAGCAGTGTGACCACATCAGCATGAGCTAACACCACATCAGGGTTACGCTGAAACGCCATATCATACTTCACAGCAAAGCCATTTCCAACTTCATCAGGTGTAAGTAGAATCCGAACATCAGCAATGAGAGCAGCGATCGCCTCGGAGGTGATAGGCTCATCAGAGTGGATTAACTCATCAATTTGCACAATCAATTCTGAGAGGCGATGCAACCAGGCAAATTGATCGTGACTGATCACCAGTTGCAGCAATTCACTGTTAGAGACCCGTCCGCGCACCTGTTCGTAATGAATACGCTCTGTATCCAACAACAGTTTATGCAAATGCAATAACTTGATGCGTATATTGGTCAGAAGTTGATGTTGGGTAATGCGGTTTTGAAGCGTGTTAAGCATGAATGTGTCCCATCCTTCCATTTCGGTAATCGTCGATCGCTTGCAAGATTTCGGCTTCAGTGTTCATCACAAAGGGACCATAGCGTACCACAGGTTCATTCAGCGGCACTCCAGCAATCAGCAGTAGATCAAGGGGTTGGGTGGCATCCGCAGGATTGGCGATCGCCACTTCCTCACCATCAGGTGCAAAAATCACCATTTGCCCATCCTCACCCCGTTCCTGCTCAGTGCCAAACAAACCAGACCCATCGAGGACATAGGTAAAGGCGTTGTACTCTTTCGGTATCTGTTGAACAATGCTTGCTCCCGGTTGTAGCGTGAAGTGCAGGTAGATAATCGGAGTGCGGGTTTCAATCACCGCTTTCGCCCCCAACGCTTCTCCCGCAATCACGCGCACCGTCACGGACCCATCTTTGGTCTGAGTCACCGGAATCTGCGCTGATGGAATTTCCTGATAGCGAGGAGCAATCATCTTGTCCCGCTGCGGCAAGTTGACCCACAGTTGAATGCCGTGCAGTCGCCCACCCGTGCGGGTAAACTCAGCTTCTGGCATTTCGGAATGCACTACGCCTGCCCCAGCGGTCATCCACTGCACATCACCGGGATTGAGCAGTCCGGCATGACCGACCGAGTCCTTGTGTTCCAGCCGTCCATCCAGGACGTAGCTGACGGTTTCAAAGCCGCGATGGGGATGATCCGGTGCGCCCTTTGCTTGACCGGACTTCAGATTCACGGGACCCAATTCATCGAGGAGGAGAAAGGGGTCAAACTCGGAAAAGCTACTCTTGGGAAAGGGACGACGCACCAAGAAGCCTGCTCCTTCGAGCGTTTCTACACTATTAATGATTCCAGCAACGGTTCGGAGTGTTTGAGTTTGAGTTGTCATACAGTTGCCTCCAATCAAACAGTTTATAAGAATTATCTTATATGTGATTAATCATATACTAGCATAGAAGGATATAAATTCTATGGGTAGGGCTTGTCCTCCCTGTTCATTCGGTAAACCGCCTATGTCTCTTGCCCATGTGATTCTGGGTCTGCTCCAGCAACAGGAGCGGACCGGCTACGACCTCAAAACCGAGTGCTTTGACGATTGCATTTCCCATCTGTGGCCAGCAGATCAGGCACAGATTTATCGGACTTTAGACAAACTGGAGTCACAGGGGTGGATTACCTGTACCGTCGAGATTCAGCACGATCGCCCCAATCGCAAGGTTTACCGAATTACCAAAGCAGGTGAAACAGAGTTAACCCAATGGCTTCAGACGCATCATCCGTTGCCCGTGTTGCGAGAGCCGTTGCTGGTGCAACTCTATTTTGCAGCTCAGTTGCCTAACGAGGCTATCGTGGATTTGCTAAAGCAGGAACTGGAAGCACGGCAAGAAAAGCTAGCCCAGTGTGAGGTGATCGAGGCTCTATCTTTGAGTAATCCGACTGCATCGCGTGAACAAGAACTGCATCGACTGATTTTGGACTTAGTGAAGCAACGGGAACAGACTTATTTAGATTGGTTGGAAAAAGCGATACGTGCTATGCACACGCTGCGCGACCGCAACAATTCGTAGCCAATCAACGTAAATTCCTTCTTCTAAGTTAAAATCCGAACTCGATCGAAAGTACACCCTACAAACTGACAATGCCGATTAGCCTGCTTGTTGGGGCGTTACGGACACTCTTATCGGAAATGCGAGGCGAGGAACTGATAAGCAACTCCTCGCCTTCACTTTTTTTATTTTGCGCGTGCGCGTTGCAATTAGGTGCTTTTACACAGGTGCCATTTGCCGGTCGAGCTTGGTCTCCCGTCCATCTCGTTGCACAGATTGAGCTTTGTCATAGCTCTCCATCAGGGCGCGGTAAATCGGCATGAGGTCAACCATGACAGTGGCAAACTCCATTGCGTCCGGACGGTTCCACGTGTTCATGAGTTCGCCGATTACTGCGTAAGTGCCGATGGGCATGGCTCCCGCTTGGACGACGCGGGCCAGAGTGAGGTCGGTCGCCATCTGGCTCCAGTTGCCGGAAGCGTCAATGATCGTGAAGACCTTGTAACCAGCGGCCAGTGCGCTCAGCGTCGGAAACGCCATGCAGACGCTGGTGAGAGTTCCAGCGATGAGAAGAGTCTTTCGCCCAGTCTTCTCGATCACGTCTACCCAAGCCGGGTTATCCCAGGCGTTAATCTGGCCTGTGCGCGGAATGTAAACCGCCTCAGGATTGTGCTGGTGGATTTCGGGAATCAGGGGACCATTGGGACCATCGGGTACCGAAGCAGTCGTGAAGGTCGGAATCTTGGCGAGTCGCGAGATCTTGGCGAGCGCCGTAACATTGGAGCGGAGGACTGAGAGTTCGATGTCACGTACAAGTTGGAAGAGTCCGCTCTGATGATCAATCAGCAGCAGCACGGCGTCGTTGGGATCGATACATAGTGTCGATGGTGTTGCTCATGGGTTTGTCTCCTTTTTCATTCAAATTCAATCAATGTCATTTTTTCCTAGCTATCTGGGGCGTGTCCAGTTCTAGTACTCAGCTTCTTTCGGAATAAGTTCAATATAGGAGATCGCTTTCAAGCCGTCGTCTACAGCAAGTTAAAATTTTTACAGTACAAATTGATAGAGTAACCGTGCCATCGCGGAGTAGAAGGCTAGCTATAACTTAAGTTAGAATCCGAACTCGATCGAAAGTACACCCTACAAACTGACAATGCCGCGTTTAACGGCAACAATCACCGCTTGAGTACGATCGCTCACATCTAACTTATTCAAAATCCGATTAACATGGGATTTAACAGTACCTTCACCAATACTCAAAGCAGTCGCAATATCCGCATTACTCATTCCCTGCGCCAGTGAGCGGAGTACTTCTAGTTCTCTTTCACTCAGTTCTGGATTGCTGAGGCGCTGTACCAACTTTGCTCCTACATCGGGCGGAATATACCTCTGACCCCGATGAACGGTACGAATAGCATTCAGAAGCTCGTCAGGTTCAGTTTCTTTCAACAGATATCCTTTTGCTCCTGCCTGCAATCCCCGATAAATATCTTCGTCACTATCATACGTGGTCAGTACAATAATCCGAGCAGATTTAACGATCGCACAAATTGCACCAATGGCGGCAACTCCTTCCACTTCAGGCATTCGCAGATCCATTAGCGTTACATCTGGTTGGTGTTCCCCAAATAGAGCGATCGCTTGTTCCCCATTTTCGGCTTGGGCAATCACCTGCATATCCGGGTCACGGTCAATAATCGTGGCTAATCCTTGCCGAAAAATAGCATGGTCGTCCGCAATCAAAACCCGAATAGTCGTGGCTTGGCTCATCGTGATGCTACTCCCGATTGACGGTGACAATAATGTCTGTTCCTTGTCCAGGTTGACTCCTAATGGTTAGTTGTGCGCCGATGCGCTCTGCTCGTTCGCTCATGCCTAGTAAGCCAAAACCCTCAGAGGCTGAAATACTTCCAACTCCAAAGCCCTGTCCATTGTCTTGCACGCGCAAGCAAACCTGATCGCGATCATAGATTAGCTCCACTCGAATTTCATCAGCATTGGCGTGTCGAATCGCATTGGTTAAGGCTTCCTGCCCCATCCGCAATAGATTACTCTCGACTTCAGTCGGTAGAGAATACACTATACCCTCAGTCTCATAGTATAAAGTGGTATCCATTGCGGCAGTTCTGATTTGAGCGATGAGACGATGTAGAGCGCTCTGTAAACTGCCCTCCTCCAAAAGCTGAGGACGGAGCGCTACTACCGATCGCCGCGCTTCAGACAGTCCGGTTCGCGCCAATTCTTTGATCAGGTTTAGATGTGCCTGAGTTGCTTCTACATCATCCGTTAGTACCTGGTTTGCAGCACCTACCTGAGCCAGAATACCTGTAAACGCCTGAGCGAGTGTATCGTGAATTTCGCGTGCTATGCGGTTGCGCTCCTCTAAAATTGAGGCTTCTTCTGCTTGCTTCAGCGCCGTAATATCTCGCGCCAGCCAAATCACCTGATCGTGGCTGATTGGGGCAATGCGAGCCGAAAACCAGGCTTCTCGTCCATTTAGAAACGCACCGTACTCGACTGTGAGGATTTGTTGGGTTCTCAGCACCTGCTGAATATAATTTAGAAATTCATCGGCTTGTTCCTTTCCGAGTTGATGCATGGTTTGACCAATCATCTCCTCAAAGGGTTGCCATAGCAGATTTGGTTCCAGTACCATTATTTCAAGAAGTCGCCCTTCAGCAGACAGTACAAACAATGGATCGGGAATTGCCTCAATTAGAGTCCGTAGCTTTGTCTCTGAGGCTTGTAGGGCTTCTTCTGCTTGCTTGCGTTCGTGTAGCGCAGCTTGCTGTTTGCTAATATCTGCAATCACACCTTCGATGCATTCATCGGCTGCATTCAGACGAGTAGAGCAAAGTCCCCAAAATAGCGTGCCATCTCGTTTTTGCAGTTGCACTTCAAAGTTTTGCAGTTCACCATCACGCTTCAGCAATTCAATAGCTTGCTGGCGATCGCTGGGATTCACATAACAGTCTGTAGTGTGTTTCAGCCCAATCACCTCCTCTGGTGAATCAAAGCCAAACAGATCGGCAAAGCGTTGATTGGCTTCGAGAATTAATCCATCACAGAGGCGAGTGCGGTAGATGCCAACCTGCGAGTTTTCAAAAATAGTTCGGAACTTAGCTTCACTGCGTTGTAAAGCCTCTTCTGCTTGTTTACGCTGGGTGGTGTCATTGCCAACCGATAAGATTTCAACGACATCTCCCTGTTCATTGAAGATGGCTTGATTTGACCAGGTCATCCAAACTCGCCGACCGTCTCGACACAGGTTTTCACCCTCGCCTTGCGGGTACAATTGAGGATTACGAAGTAAATCGTGAACAAATGGTTTGACATCACGTCCAGAGGTTTCGATGTCTGGAATGATTGTTTCAAATAAGGTTCGCCCTAAAATCTGATGTCCTTCATAGCCAAGAAGCTTTACCCCATAATCGTTGATGTATCGAATCCGTCCTTGCGGATCATAGCGAATGATGACTGAATTCGCGGTCTGTAGCAGGTTGCGATAATTTGCTTCACTTTGTCTCAATGCGGCTTCGGTTTGTTGACGTTCAGCGATCTCCTGCTGCAAGGCTTGAGTTCGCTCTTCTACTTTCCTTTCCAGTGTTTCGGCATAGTCTTCTAGCTGTTCATACAGCCGAGCATTTTCTAATGAAATTGCTGCCTGAGCAATCAACAGTTTAAGGACTTGCAAGCGATCTCTGGTAAACACTCCTGCGCTGAGATTGTTCTCCAGATAAAGTATGCCAATCAGCTGATTTTGCTTGAGAATGGGCATACACAGGAGCGATCGCGTCTGTTGCTTTTGAATGTAAGGATCAGTTGAAAAAGGAGGTTCGCTGACTGCATCATCAAGCACCAAAGTTTCTTGAGTACGTTCTACCGAGCGAATGACGGAGACAGGAATCGTTGCACAGTCAGCAACAGCAAGCTTTTCTAGGTCACACTGTCTACTTCCGCTGCATTGAGCCATCACAGTGGGTTGATCCTCTTCCAGGAGAACCAGAGCGCCAGTTTCGGCTCCTGCATTTTCGATTACCACCTGCATCAACGTGGCAATTAATCGATCGAGATGGATTATTTCTGAGAGAGCTTGAGCCGCTTTCATCACCGCCGCCAAATCGATCGCCGCAGTCGGATGACGGATCGTTTCATTGGTCACGATTGAATGTGATTGCCGAACTAGGTTGGTGTTGAGGAGTTGTGGATAGCGTTTTTCTAAATCTTTAACTTTAGCGGTTGCGCCCCAGCGATCGTAGCAATAGTGCGCTTCTTTCATGTAAGTCTGAGCAATCTTTTCCCGATCTCGCGCTAGATAATGTTTAGCCGCTAATTCATAAGCTAATGCTTCTTCCTGGATATACTCATTTTCAGCAGCACCTGCGATCGCTCGTTCATAAAGTTCCTCAGCCTCAAAGAATTGCCCTGAGACTCGCGCTTTCTCTGCTTCGACTAAATAAAATTTATGGAGATAATTCATTGGGGCATAACTCGCCCATTTTTGCATCTTTTCTTGGTTGGAGCTAACACAACTTAGCCAAGCTGCTTTTTCAGAGTTTGAAGCCTCAAGCGATAGGCTCAAAAGCGCCAGAGAATGATAGAAACAGAATATAGGTAGAACCGTTATTGCTGTGACATCTTCAAAATGTTGCCTTGCCAAAATAGCAGTCTGTTCAGCTTGATGGTGTTCTTCAAATAGATAACACAACATGACTTTGTGCAAATAGAGTATCTGGATTGCAGTTCCATCTTTAACTGCAATAGCGTGTGATAACGCCTGTTCTTCATTATGTAGCCTACTAACTAAGCGGCTGGAATTCTCAGGCCTATCTTGCAAATTAAGAATAGTCTGCCGCAATATTGCCAGCCAATTCGAGGGACTTTCTCGTCTAATTTGGTCAATCGACTTGCTGTAAACTGCTGTTTTTTGTTTTAGTTGGGTAAGTTCCTCTCCAGCAAAAAATGAGTTATAGCACACGTAATATGCAGCATAACCAGCAGTTTCAAAGTCTCCAGTTTCCACTCCATTTTGATAGGCATCAGCCAGCATGGGTATTGTGTTCCTAAAATGCACCTTCCAGTGCATGATATGGACATTTGAAAACATTAAGGTTCTAGCATTTCCTCTGGCATTCAATCGTTCTGCCAAACCCAGAGCCAATTTGCCGAACTCATAACCGAATTCAATGTCTTGAACAACTCCACATAGAACAAACCCGTAGCCAGCATAAAACAGTGATGACCAGATAGCATTCCCGTAGTTGATTGATAAATTTACCGTTTTGAACGTAATCAGTATCCACAGGGGTGGTAACGTTATAAATGCAACAGACCTCATACTCGCTAGGATTGACATTGCTGCCAGCGGTTCTGGTGCAGTCATCTCTGGTAAATTAATCAAGTCTTTGATTTCTCGTTGGGCGAGTAGTGTAGCCGTTGACTCCAATTCCCTTTGAATATCTGCCTGACTTGGATTTTCTATTAAATCTATTCCCAAGAGCTTTAACGCTTGCGATCCAGTTTTTAGTGCTTCTTTCAGGTCGCCCTGTGATAAATATCCTTGAATTTTGCTATCGTAAACCTGCACTTTGTCGATCGCTGTTTTGGCGCGATTGAGTACCACTTCTACCAACTGTTCCATCTCATCAAAGCGACCCTGGAGATACGCCGCTTCTGCTGCTTCTGAATACAGCGCTAAGGTCAGGTCATACTCACTCTGCCAACTCTCTGTATCGAGAAGTTGAAGACCTGTAGTGAAATACTTAAAAGCGGCTTCATAAGCCGTTGCACCTTTTGCTTTCTGACCTGCCGTTAAATTCAATCTGGCAATTTCAGTTCGTTCTGGTTGAGCAGTGACAAGCTCCGTTCCTTGATCGAGATGATCCACAATAGTAAACAGTCGATCCAATCGTTGCTCCGGTGAAGTTTTTTCGAGTAAATTGCGACCGATTTGGAGATGAACCACTTGTTTGCACGACTCATCAATTAGGGCATAAGCCGCTTGCTGCACGCGATCGTGCGAAAACTTATACTCTTGAACCAACAAGTCTTCGTCCAAGTCAGACAAAGGTTGAATTAATCCAGCTTGTATTGCTTCTAATAAATCCTGAAAAATTGCTTTCGGTGATTTTTCGCAAACGATCGCCAATGTCTCTAAATCAAATTCAGCCCCAGTACAAGCGGCGATGGAGAGAATTTGTTGTGTTGCTTCCGGCAATTTCTGCAACTGACGCAGCAGCAACTCCACCACATTATCCGTGATATTTTGAGCTTCAATCTCTGCCAGGTTCCACTGCCAGCTCAACTGTTGTGCATCGAAAGTCAACAGATTTTCGCCATAGAGCATTTTCAAAAATTCACCAACGAAGAAAGGATTGCCCTCCGTTTTATGCAATACCAACTCAGCTAAGGATCGCACAGTGTCAGTATTTTGATGCAACGTCTCGGCAATCAACTGACTCAACGGCAAGAGCGTTAAGGGTGCCAGAATGATTTCTTGAAGCACTGCCCTTTGTTTCCTCAATCGCTCCAGCGTTAATGCCAGTGGATGCGCTGGATTGACTTCATTATCTCGATAGGCTCCGATCAGAAATAGAAATTGGGTTTGCTCGTCAAGCATCATTAGTTCGATTAACTTCAGCGTGGCTGAATCTGCCCACTGTAAGTCATCTAAAAAGATCACCAGAGGATGTTCTTGGGAACAAAATACTCGAATAAACTGCTGGAAAACTCGATTAAAACGATTTTGAGCTTCTGTGGCTCCCACCTCTGGGACGGGTAGCTGCCTGCCGATAATCAGTTCTACTTCGGGAATCACATCAATGATGATCTGTCCGTTACTCCCTAATGCCGTCAGCAGACGCGATCGCCACTGTTGCACTTGCTCATCCGGTTCCCCCAGAAGTTGCTGCACCAACTTTTGCAGGGCATCCACAATGGCGCTGTAGGGAATATTGCGCCTGAATTGGTCAAATTTACCAGAAATAAAATAACCGCGGTTTGCTGTGAGCGGCTTATAGAGTTCCTGCACTAATGCTGATTTCCCAATTCCCGCATAGCCAGAAACCAACATCATTTCGACTTTGAATCGAGGATTTTCTATGCCTGACTCTGGTCGGTAGGCTTCGCCAACATTCCCTCTTGGGGCTACTCTTTCAAACGCCGCCAATAATGCTGCAATCTCCGCTTCGCGTCCATACAGCTTTTGGGGAATCTGAAACTGATCCGAAACATCTTGCAGACCTAATTGAATATGAGCAATTTGACCTGTTGTTGTAAATTGCTCTGTACAGCGTTCTAAATCCGCTTTGATCCCCCAGGCACTTTGATAGCGATCCTCTGCGTTTTTCGCCATCAGTTTGAGAATGATGTCTGAAACGGGTTTAGGAATCGCTGCATTCACCTCATGTGGCGGTATAGGTGGTTTGGCAATATGACAATGGACTAGCTCCAGGATGTCGGTTGTGAGAAACGGTAACTGTCCGGTGAGCAGTTCGTAGAATGTTACGCCAAGCGAGTAAAAATCGGTGCGGTAATCGAGCAAACGGTTCATCCGCCCGGTTTGCTCTGGCGACAGATAGGCAAGCGTGCCTTCTAACACATGGGGACTTTTGAACGTCGGATTCGTGCGGTTAAAGCGGGTGGCAATACCAAAGTCAATAATTTTGACAACGCCAGTATTCGGATTAAGGACGATGTTGCTAGGATTGATATCTTTGTGAATGACTCCAGCAGCATGAATTCTGCCCAAAATATCTGTGATATCGATTGCTAATCGTAAGAAATTGGATAAAGGTATAGGACAAAAGTTTGGTTGCTGCCGCATCCATCTTTCGATGGATTCTCCACCGAAATCTTCCAAGAGAATAACGAGCGTGCGCTGATAGTCTTGCTGACTATATGCTTTGATTACTCCTTCCTCTTTGAGGGAACGGGTAATTTCATATTCCTGCCTATAGCGAATTAGTTCTTCAGGAGAGGGATAATCTTGCTTAAGTAGTTTGACGATGATTGCCCGACCATCCTGCACCCTGATACCCCGGTACACAACAGATGCTGAACTTGAATAGATTTTGCAATGGAAGGCGACTCCAGCTAGGGCAATCATTGAGTTCTCTCCCGATGAGTACCATGGGTTGTGTTGCTTTAACTGCGGTCTGACAAGCCATTGACTTGACTAAAACTTGCGAGAAGCAACCACTCCAAAAATTTGAGTTCGGAATTCTGCGGCCGCGCTAAAATATTCCCTTTAGTATAGTAACGCCTTTAACTTGCCCTTTGCAAATTATGTACATGGCTGATAATTTAAAGAATTGTTCGACGGGCAGTGTTGAACGAAGCAAACCGAATTCCAGGTTTTGTTAACCATTTGCTCAATCGATACTACGCTCCTTTGCAATCGCTCTGCGGTCGTGACCTATAATTGTTAATTTGCTCACTTTCCACAGTCGTACCATGAGACAGGTTTGACTTTCATAGGGTTGATATCAAGCCAGAACCAACATCAGAATCAGGGCTAAAAATAGTTGTTATAGCAACTTTTGGTCAAAAAGTAGAACAAACCTGCAATTGAGCTAGTGTCCGAAAACATTGGGGTATTGAAAACCAGGCTCATTGGACTCAAGGGTTGTACCTTCGCAGAAGATGCTTGTCGCATTCGTTCTTTCCACAGCCCGAAAAATTTTGCTCTTTTACGACGCATTGCTCTTAATGCTCTCAACCGTGAACAGACTTACAAACGTAGTCTCCGTCAAAAAATGAAACGCACCGCTATGGATAACAATTATATGATTCAGGTTCTCAGTTGTTGTTTCATTGACAATACATTAAATTCTTCTGATTCCTTGTGTCAAGCCTGATTGAGATGCTCTGACCCTGCTAAATTCAAGTCAATCCGGAAGTTTTCAGGGTGGACTTATCCTGCACTTTCTGGTTGGAAAGCCAATACATCGCTTAAGCATGGCAGCGTGAACCTCAACGACCTAGGTATCAAGGTAAAGATGCGAGGTCAAGCTAAGCAGTGGGGGAAGCCTACCACGCTTACCATTGTCTACAAACCAGGTTTGAAGCAATGGTTTGCATCTTTTACCGTCGAAGTCTCCGACGTTGCAGCAAAGTTTGGGTCTCAATCTGAGTTGGCATACAACTCAATTGTGGCTTTTGATCTCGGATGCGAGACAGCCATTACGACCTATAACGGAAAGGATGTTGAGCAGATATCTAATCCACGTTTTACTCAAAAGACCGAGGTCAAAATAAAACGTGCTTCCAAGGAATTACGACGCAAACAAGCTCCTAACAGAAACAAGAAAACCAAGGCGTCGCAACGTTGGAAGAAAGCAAACAAGCGTGTTGCAAGACTACAACGAAAGGCTGGGACTCAGCGTTGGGATTGGCAGCATAAGGTTACGTCAGAGATTGCAAGTCGTTATGACATCGGCGCAACTGAGCATCTCAACACGAAGGGGATGACCCGCAAAGCAAAAAAAGGTAGCAAACGTAAGAAGCAAAAAGCAGGACTCAATAAGTCTATTGTTTCTGTGGGTTTTGGCACTCTCAACAAGATGCTGACCTACAAGATTGAAGCGAAGGGCGGATTGATGATTGTGCTACCGACCAAAAATATCAAGCCATCTCAGCGTTGCCCCAAGTGTGGAATAATTCATAAGGAATGGGCAGAGCTATCAAATCGTCACCATGTATGCTCAGATTGTGGATTTGAAATACCACGTGATGCGGGTAGCGCGATAGTGATGTACAACGTTGTGACTAATCAACAACCGGGGTTGAGAACCAGCCTCGATAGTCTTGGATGTCTAAGCTCTACTTCAAAGACTAGTAAATGCAAGAATACCGGATCTATGAAGCAACGCTCGGCTTGCGAAGAGACAAAAATCCGAGCTAGTGGCGGAACCGGGAGAAACCCCGTCCGCCGGAAGCGGCGGGGTAGTTCATTATGAGAATCATGTGAATTCAAAATACTTCAATCAACCAATTCAAAACCTCAATCCCTCATGAACTGAGGAATTTTTATTTTTTCTGACCTCGCCGTCTTTTTTTTACAGCCGCTTGACGCGAAATTCTGCTGAAACAATTGGCAGGAGAAAAACCCATGTCTAAAACTTTCTACAAAATTGACAATCCTCAAACTAGAGATGCTATAGCAATTGTTGAGTCCATCCCCAGTAGCATCGCCTACGATATTGCCCGATTCTGTGGTAAAGAAATTGATCCCGATTATATCCCTTTTAGCAAGGATGACCTTCCCAAACTTCGAGATTATTATCGTCTTATTCGCACTAACAAATCAGAATTTTCCACATCTACAACCAGTTGGTCAAGTCACTTTCTGTGGTAAGGATGCCAACTATATACTCAATATCCTTACCGTTATTGGTAAAACCCTCCATACTCACGAAGTATTTGTGAATTAAACGAAACAAAGAAAAATTCCTCGCCAAAACGAGAAATTTTTCTTTTTTAGACCCTAAATCCTGCATCCCCCTCAATCGCCCCCGCAGGTATCACATCCGAATCATCATCAAAAAAGTCATCATAATTATCCTCTACCCCAGATGCGTTTTGTTGGGATAATTCTTCTTGTTGGGCAAGTGTAGCAACAGAAGAAGAAGCATTACTATTTGGTTCTTGATACGCTACAGCAGGAGAAACCACTGCTGCTGTTTGCGGACTAACCATAGGGGTAATCAGTACCAACTGTGATATCTCCTCCAATCCACACACACGCTTAATCGTCTGAATCTGGCTCTCCAATACTCCAATCGCCCATAAGGCAACCTTCCTCAGTTTTTCTCCCCTAATCCCAACTGAATGCATCGATAGGGGCAACCAAAACGCTTTGAGGGTATATACTACTGTCTCTACCAACCCCATCTCCATCGGCTTAGATATCAAGTACTTGAACATCTTCCCCGTCTCCGTATTCCCACTCCTCTTTATCTGCGGTATAACAAATTCTGTACTCATCTCCCTCCCTTTAAACCTTACTAACCACGCGCTTCACAATTGAAGTATTACAGCACGAGAATTGTATTAATAGATGATAGACAAATCGTAGAATATAAGTGCTGCTCTGTACTTGCTTATACCATAACCTCATACTGAGAAAATGTCATCTCCGACTATGCTCCTGTTTCCCTCACAATACCCCAGCATAGTAGGAGTATCCTTAGTACATACGTATTGTTTAACTCATGGTATGGTTACACATACACTAGCTATATCCCAGCATTGCAGTAGTATCCCCTCGCTACCACAGGATCGCCCTAAAAAGTCATATCCCCGCACTTAGACAAGGTATGTTTATTAGGGTCAGTAATACCTCAATTATCACAAATTCCCAATCCTACCCGTCTCGTTATGTAACACAATATAAAACACTTTGTACTAATTTTTATTTTTTAATTCTAGAATATTGTCAGTACTTTAAATAATATTTATACTTACTCTTAAATATATTTAGCTAGATAAATAACCCGCGATCGCCCGCCTTTGCAATCAGAACAATATCTCACTACACAAACATTGTAGGCATTGCAGTATTTCACGCATTCTCATAAACATACTGTGCCATTTATAACAGTCATGTGGTGACACTGGCGTACCGGGGAAATACCCCTGTTGTGCCATATTCCCGTACTTAGACAACGTATGTTAACTGGGGTCAAATATAAAGCAGCAGACTGTTTCAAGTAGTTAAATGAATTTACTCACATCTTGCACCAAGAAAAATTGATGGTACTTCGTAACTCAGTATGAAACCAAAAGTCCTTTATATAGCGAGAAAAGCCAAGAAAAATAATGTAGCTTTATCGCACATATTTTTGGTTTGTACGGGCTTATACGGTTAGGTGCAAGATGTGAGTTTATTAATTTAGATGAAAAATAATTGCAATAAAACTAATTATTGAGAATAAGGAAGATTCATTAAAAGAGTATATTTATTGGTAACAACTTTGATTAAGGCAATTTTACATAACCAAAATCAAAATAACTATAAATTGCAAACAGAAATTCAAAGTATATATAACTTTATATGACAAGCAATTCAAACACTACCAGAAAGAAATCCCTAAGAGGATGTCTGAAAAGTAAGAAAGCCCACGTAACGGTATCCTGTCAGTAGAA